>NZ_JAMBJZ010000036.1:0-18732 GCF_025291155.1 Apibacter sp. | reverse complement strand
AAGTTTTTTAACTGCTTGATCTAAAGATAGATTATTTAAGTTAGGAACTTCCACCTGAACACCATGATTAGTGAAAGCATTTAACCAAAGAAAAATTCCCTGTAAAAGTCCAACAAAAATGAGTACAGCCAGTACAAGATTAACCCAAAATTGCCAAGATGTTAACAGTTTTAAGATTTTCATATTTACTTTTTACGAAGCAAATATATAAATAATAAAAATAATATAGTTTATTAGTTAAAAATATGTTTAATTTTGTATGTCTTAATTCTAAATAACAATAATTAATTACTATCATTAGTAAACTTTAAATTTTATGATTACAGTTGGAATTGTAATGGGAGGTTACTCTGATGAAAGCCTTGTTTCACTTAAAAGTGGGGAATATTTTTATTCTCAAATTGATAAAACTAAATATAAAGTTTTTAAAATACATATTTTAAAGGATGGTTGGAATGTCATAGAAGAAGAACAAGCCTATCCTATTAATAAAGGAGATTTTACCTTTCAGTTAAATGAGAAAAAAATAAATTTTGATGTATTATTAAATACAATTCATGGTTATCCAGGAGAAAATGGATTAATGCAGGCATATTGGGAACTATTAAATATACCTTATTCCGGTTGTTCTTTTTATACATCTGCTTTGACTTTTAACAAAAGAGATACCTTATCGGTACTTAAGAAATTTAATGTTTCAGTAGCTAAATCAGTATATGTTAATAAAGGAGATCAAATAGATATTGATTCCATTATTAATGAAGTTGGTTTACCTTGTTTCGTTAAGCCCAATCAATCAGGATCAAGTTTAGGGGTTTCAAAGGTGAAAAAAAAGGAAGATTTTATGCAAGCTTTGGATTTTGCATTTAAAGAAGATAAGGCAGTATTAATTGAAAGTTTTTTAGAAGGAAAAGAGGTTCAGGTAGGAGTATTTAAATATAAAGGCGAAGTTGTTGTCGTTAATACAACGGAAATTATATCTAAAAATGAATTTTTTGATTATGAAGCCAAATACTTGGGAGCATCCGAGGAAATAACACCGGCTCGTATATCAGAAAAAGAAGATACATATATAAAAGAAGCTGCAGCACATATATATAAATCTTTAGATATGATTGGATTTTCAAGACTAGATTTTATTATTGTGAATGAAATTCCTTATTTTTTAGAAATTAACACAACACCGGGTTGCTCTCCGGCAAGTATCTTTCCTCAGCAAGTTAAGCAAGCAGGATTAAATTTTTCAGATTTATTAGATAACGAAATATCATTAGCATTACAAAGATTTGAAAAAAAATAAACATGGAAAGAGTAGCAGTATTTCCCGGTTCTTTTGATCCTATAACCTTGGGGCATTTTAATATTATTGAACGAGCAGTTCCTCTATTTGAAAAAATTATTGTTGCCATTGGTAATAACTCTAATAAAGAATATATGTTTCCTTTAGAGAAAAGAATGGAATGGATAAGGGAAACAGTAAAAATATTTCCGAATGTAGAAGTAGATTTTTTTGATGGTCTGACTATTGATTATTGTGCGAAAAGAAAAGCACCTTATATAATTAGAGGTCTTAGGAATCCGGCAGATTTTGAATTTGAAAAAGCCATAGCACATACCAATCGTACTCTAGCAAAAAAGTCAATAGAAACGGTTTTCTTTTTAACATCATCAGGAAAATCATTTATTAGTTCAAGTATTGTACGAGAAATTATGAGATATAAGGGAGACTATGAAATACTAGTACCCAAAGCTGTTAGAATATGATATTATTATTAAAATAATATATAACATAGTTTAATACAAAAATATTTTGTGAAATCAATAATTATGGAATAGATATCTTTTAATTGATGTAAGAGTATTTATTTCTTATTTTATCAAATCTTAGATAATAATTATTGTTTAGTTAAATTTTTTGTATTTATTTTACATAATATTTTTGAAAATAATTATAAAATTAATTTATATAACAAATGGAAAAACAACAACTAGCCCAATCAAACTCAAGAAAAAAAGTAGGAGGATTAAATCCTTTTATTACGATCATTATTTTAGTAATCATAGCAGAATGTATTTATCATTTTGTGTTAGGTGCATCTTCTAATTTTAAGGGAGAAACTACAGATAGTGATCCTAAAACATTCATGGGGATCATTCACAAAGGAGGGGTTATTGTTCCTTTTTTGATTTCCTTTTTACTAATGGTAATCGTATTTTCAATTGAAAGATTTTTTATTATTGGAAAGGCTGAAGGAACTAATAGCTTAACAAAATTCGTTAACGAAGTAAGATCATTATTAGATAAAAATGATATAGATAATGCCATATCACTATGTGATAAGCAAAAAGGTTCTATAGGAAATGTAGTTAAAGAAGGGTTAATTTCATATAGAGCATTATCAAATGACACCACCTTGGATAAAGAACAAAAACTTGTATCTTTAAATAAAACATTAGAAGAAGCTACAACATTGGAAATGCCAGTGCTCGAAAAAAATATGACAATTTTAGCAACTATTGCATCTATTGGTACACTAGTAGCCTTAATGGGTACTGTAATTGGTATGATTAAAGCATTCTTTGCTTTAGGTGAAGGAGGAGGATCTCCGGATGCCGCTGCTCTATCCGTAGGTATATCAGAAGCACTTGTAAATACAGCTCTAGGTATTGGAACTTCAGCTTTAGCTATTGTTGCGTATAACTATTTTACATCAAGAATTGATACTTTAACATTTAAAATTGATGAGGTAGGTTTAAGTATTCAACAGTCTTTTTCTGCTCACCATTAATTAAGTTTTAAATTTTCTTTTTTTAGTAAAAAGAAAGTTAAAAGAATAAGATTTGAAATTATTTTAAAAACTTAAAAAATAATATGGCAAGAGTTAAACCAAAAAGACACGGAATACATATAGATATGACGCCAATGAGTGATTTGGCATGGTTGCTGTTAACATTCTTTATCTTGACTACACAATTTAAGCCTAAAGAAACAGTTACCATAGACCCTCCTTCATCGATATCCCAGATTAAGGTTAAAGATCATGGAATGATGAAGATATCTATAACTTCAGATGGAAAATACTACTTCTCAATGGATGAAGAAAAATATAAAATTCAATTATTAGAAGCAATGGGAAAGAAGTACGGTATCAATTTTACGGATCATGAAAAAAGAGAGTTTAGAAATTTAACCGATTTTGGAGTATCAATTACCGGACTTAAACAATATTTAAATATACCGGAAGGACGAAGAGAGTCAGTTAATGTTCCAGGAATTCCTGCAGACAGTGCTAAACCTGAAATTACCGATTGGGTCTTTGAAGCTAGAGAACTAGCTAAGAAAAACGGTGACTCATTAGATTTAGGAATTAAAGGTGACGTAAATACGCAATACCCTGTTTTTAAAAATCTTTTGGCAAGATTACAGGAAAAGAATATGAATAAATTTCAATTAATTACATCTGCCGAAAATAAACCGGAATAATGTAATTAAATTAAACCCATTAATGAATAAGAAAATATGTCAGCAGGCGTAGATACAAGTACTAGTGGAAAAGGAGATGGAAAGGTAAGAGCTAAAAAAATGAACCTTAATGTTGATATGGCACCTATGTGTGATTTAGGTTTCCTTTTAATAACATTTTTCATGTTTACAACAACGTTCAGTAAACCTAATATTATGCATTTAAATATGCCACCTAAGGTTGAAATTCCACCTTCCAATATTCCAGAAATTAAAACTAAAAATTCCTTAACTATAATTTTAGGAAAAGACGATCAAATATATTGGCATCAACAGGAACAGAAAGATCTAAACACTTCGACTTTGATTAAATCTGACTATTCTAAAGATGGAATTCGTAAAGAAATATTACGAGCTCAGAAACAAGCAGATCAAAGTAAATTCACTGTTATAATAAAACCTACAGATGACTCAAGTTATAAAAACTTAGTGGATATATTAGACGAAATGGAAATTACTAATTCTGATCGATATGGAATTAAAGAACTTTCTTCTAAAGAGAAAGATGTGTATAAAGAAAAAGTTAATGAGTAACGAAAATTAAATAGAATGGCAGAAAATAATATGAAATCTTTAGATGACATAGTTTTTAAGCATAAGAATAAAAGCTATGGAGCCTATTGGTTAAGAAATAAAGAAAGTAAATATCTGACAAGGGCATTTGTTATTGGAACCGTTATCTTTATTGTATTCGTTATGTTATTATACTTTTATAATAAATGGCAGGCAAATAGTAAAGATGAGCAAAAGTCTGTTGTTATAGATCTAACGGATATTCAAACACCACAAGAAGAAAAAGAAGAAATTTACGAACAAAAAACAGCACCACCACCACCGCCTCCTGTACAACAAGATGAAGTAGCGCAGGTAAAAATGGTTATTCCAGAGCCTAAAAAGGTCGTTGTAAAGGAAGAAACTGTTCCTAAAGTACAAGACACTAAAGATAAAGCTATAGGATTAGAAGATAAAGATGGTAAAAGTACAACAGATGCAGCCATATCAAATGGTCCAAAAAATGATGTGCCTCCAGCACCGCCACCCCCGGTACCTCCGGCAGATCCTAATAAAGTATTTTTGCAAGTAGATGAGGAAGCAATTTTTAAAGGTAAGGGAAAAGTACATGATTTTATTTCAAAGCAAATTTATTATACGGATAGGGCAAGGGATAATGGTACAGAAGGTAAAATAACTGTAAAATTTGTTGTGGAAAAGGATGGTACGATAACAAATGTAGTAATTGCTGGAAAAAAATTAGGAGATGGATTAGATGAAGAAGCCATAAAAGCAATTAAAAAGACAAGCAAAATGTGGATTCCTGCTAAAGTTAATAATCAACCGGTTAGATCTTATTTTAGAGTTCCCATAACCTTTAGGTTGCCGGAATAATATAATAAATTAAGATATAAAAAAACTATCTCTATACTAAGGGATAGTTTTTTTATTTTATAAAAATAAATTTTCAATCTAGCTAGAAAAATTATTTAGATACATTCTAAAAGATTAAAATCTGACATATGTCATAACACTTAGGGTTAGAGGTTTTTTAAATTTGTATTCCAAAATTAAACATTAAAATATTATGACAAGATTTTACTCTTCCTCTATAGGAAGAAAGTTTATGATGGCTTTGACAGGCTTTTTTCTCATGATTTTTTTACTGGTGCATTTAGGATTAAATCTCACATTATTTGCCGGTAATACGGATGGAGAAGGAAAATTATTGCCTAAAGAAGAAGTAATATTTAATCAGGCGTCACATTTTATGGCGACTAATCCACTCATCCAGATTATGCAATATGTACTGGCTTTTGGATTTATTTATCACATCTTTTTAGGTATTATATTGACCTTTAGAAATCAAAAAGCAAGAGGAAAAGAGCGTTATGCCGTTAATCAGTTTTCAGCAAACACTCCTTTTAATTCACGGACAATGATCTATACAGGGATGTTAATTTTAATATTTTTATTATTACATCTTTATAATTATTTTGTTCCCATTAAGTTTGGAACAGTAGGAGATGATTATTTATTAGTGACAGAATTATTTAAAAGTCCCATTTATACATTAATATATGTGGTTGCTTTTATATTTTTAGGATTACATTTAAGTCACGGATTTTCATCGTCATTCCAGTCAGTAGGATTTAATCATAAAATTTATACTCCTGTTATTAAAATACTGGGAAAAGCATATTTTATATTTATCGCAGTTGGATTTGCCGCAATTGCAATTTATTTTTACTTCAAAGGCAATGGTTTAATTTAAATTATTTTAAGAAAATACTATTATGGGTATAAAATTAGAATCAAAAATACCGGAAGGAGATATCCATGAAAAATGGAAAAATCATAAAGATCATATGCGTTTGGTTGCGCCAAATAACCGTGGAAAAATAGATATAATTGTAATAGGTACAGGTTTAGCAGGAGGAGCAGCTGCAGCTTCTTTAGCTGAGATGGGGTATAATGTAAAAGCTTTCTGTTACCAAGATTCTCCTAGACGTGCTCACTCAATTGCTGCACAAGGGGGGATAAATGCTGCTAAAAATTATCAAAATGATGGAGATAGTGTATATAGATTATTTTATGATACTATCAAAGGAGGAGATTATAGAGCGAGAGAAGCTAATGTTTATAGATTAGCAGAAGTATCCAATTCAATAATAGATCAATGTGTAGCTCAAGGAGTTCCATTTGCAAGAGAATACGGAGGATTATTGGATAATAGATCTTTTGGTGGTACGCAAGTACAAAGAACATTCTATGCAGCAGGACAAACCGGACAACAATTATTACTAGGAGCATATTCTGCAATGAACCGACAAATAGGTAAGGGACGTTTACAAATGTTCAACAGACATGAGATGCTTGATTTGGTTGTTGTAGATGGTAAGGCAAGAGGTATTATTGCTAGAGATTTAGTTACAGGAGAAATTCAAAGGCATTCTGCTCATGCAGTAGTAATTGGATCAGGCGGGTATGGTAATGTATTCTTTTTATCTACAAATGCGATGGGATCTAATGGGACAGCAGTTTGGAAGATACATAAAAAAGGAGCCGCATTCGGAAATCCTTGCTTCACTCAAATTCACCCAACTTGTATACCGGTACATGGTGATCAGCAATCTAAGTTGACATTAATGTCAGAATCTTTAAGAAATGATGGACGTATTTGGGTTCCTAAAAAAATAGAAGATTCACAGGCTATACGAGCAGGAAAATTAAAGCCTACTGAAATAGCTGAAGAAGATAGAGATTATTATCTAGAAAGAAGATATCCGGCCTTTGGTAATTTGGTACCTAGGGACGTAGCCTCACGTGCAGCTAAAGAAAGGTGTGATGCAGGATTTGGAATTGAAAACAATGCCACTGGGGAAGGGGTTTATTTAGATTTCTCTTCATCTTTTGTAAAATATGGAAAAGAAAAAGCCAATGAACTTGATATTCATAATCCGTCTCAAGAAGAAATAATAAAATTAGGTAAAAAAGTGGTAGAAGCTAAATACGGAAACCTATTTACCATGTATGAAAAAATTACAGGAGATAATCCGTATGAAACTCCTATGAAAATATATCCGGCTGTTCACTATACAATGGGAGGAATTTGGGTTGATTATAACTTAATGAGTACTATACCAGGGTGCTTTGTAACCGGTGAAGCAAATTTTTCTGATCATGGAGCCAACCGTTTAGGAGCATCTGCTTTAATGCAAGGGCTAGCCGATGGATATTTTGTATTACCATATACAATTGCTGACTATTTAGCTGATGATATACGTACCGGTTCTATTTCTACAGATTTACCCGAGTTTGAAGAAGCTGAAAAACAAGTAAGAGACAGAATTCAACACTTCTTAACCAATAAAGGCACTAAAACAGTAGACTATTTCCATAAAAAATTAGGTCGAGTAATGTGGAATAAGGTTGGAATGGCTCGTGATGAAAAAGGATTGAAAGAAGCTATTGCTGAAATTGAAGAAATTAGAAAAGAATTTTGGAGAGATGTAAAAGTTCCAGGAACTGATAATACTATCAATATGGAATTAGAAAAGGCTGGTAGAGTAGCCGATTTTCTTGAATTAGGACAATTGATGGCAATGGATGCTTTAAATAGGAATGAATCATGCGGTGGACACTTTAGAATCGAATATCAAACAGAAGATGGAGAAACGTTGCGTAATGATGAAGAATATTCTTATGTAGCTGTTTGGGAATATAATGGAGAAGATTTGAATCAAGAAATTCTACATAAAGAAGATCTAAATTACAAGTACATTAAAATTGCAGCAAGAAATTATAAATAACCTGTAAAAATAAAAAATATAAAATGGCAGGAAAATTATTAAACCTAACACTAAAAGTTTGGAAACAAGCAGGTAGGGGACAAAAAGGAAAATTTGAAGAATATAAATTAGAAGGAGTATCTACTGAAAGTTCATTTTTAGAAATGTTAGATATGCTAAATGAACAATTAGTAGAACAAGATAAAGAGCCCGTAGCATTCGATCATGATTGTCGTGAGGGAATATGCGGTATGTGCTCACTTTATATAAATGGACGTGCACACGGTCCGGATAGAGGAATAACTACTTGTCAATTACATATGAGGATGTTTAATGATGGAGATACTATTGTAATTGAGCCTTGGAGATCAGCGGCATTTCCTGTAATTAAGGATTTAATCGTTGATAGAACAGCATTTGACAGAATTCAGCATGCAGGAGGATTTGTTTCAGTGAATACTTCAGGAAATACAATCGATGCGAATGCAATACCAATTGAAAAAGAAAAAGCAGACAAAGCATTTGCGGCAGCCGCTTGTATAGGTTGTGGAGCTTGTGTTGCTACTTGTAAAAACGGTTCAGCGATGCTATTCGTTTCTGCTAAAGTTTCACAATACGCATTATTACCGCAAGGTAAAGTTGAAGCTACTCGCCGTGTTTTAAACATGGTTAAAAAAATGGATGAGGAAGGATTTGGTAACTGTACAAATACCGGAGCCTGTGAAGTTGAGTGTCCAAAGGGAATTTCTCTTGAGAACATAGCCCGAATGAATAGAGAATTTCTTCATGCTAGTATTGTAAATGATGTAAAAGCAGAATAAATAATAGTCAAATATTTTAAGTATAATTAACAAACAGTTCAAAACAATAATTTGTTTTGAGCTGTTTTTATTTAATGAGGTAAGTTATATGATTGTAATTTCGACAGCTTAAAAAAATATAGATATTTAACTAAAAAAGAAACATATATTCTAAACTTTAAAGGTAATTATTAGAATTATTTAATTCTTATAACTACCCTTAAAATTATTTGATTAATGTAATTCACTTAAATTATTATATATGGCTTATAAAAGGAATTTTAAATTTCCTTAAAATAAGTCTTTCTTCTTTTATGATTAATCGGATTATAGTCTTTCCATAGTAATTGTATACTTTTGTTATCGTCCAATTCAGGATTGGTTTCCAGATATTTTATTCCCTTATTATTAAATAAATCGAAAAATTCTTTTAATACAATGGCAGTAATCCCCTTTTTTTGATAGTCAGGATGAATACCTATTAAATAAAAATTTGCCCAATCATTATTTTTAGAGGCTCTAAGTAAATGATACCATCCAAAAGGAAATAATTTTCCTTTAGCTTTTTGTAATGCTATCGAATAGGAGGGCATAGTGATGGCAAATCCAACTAATTTATCATTATCATCCGTGATACAAATCACAAAATCCTTATTAATAAATGGAATATACTTTTCCTTATAATATTTTATTTGCTTATCTGAAAAAGGAACATAGGTGGGTAAAACCTTATAAGTATCTTCTAACAATTGAAAAATTTCATCTGAACGCTCAATTAACTCATCTTTAGTTTTAAATTGTAATGATTTCAATTTATATTTTTCTTTCAATAATTTAGAAAATCGAATCACCTTATCAGGAAGTACTTTAACCACTTCAATATAAAATTCAACCCATTCATTAGACTTATTAAATCCTAATTTTTCAAAATGATCATGATAATAAGGTTCATTATAGATACCGATCATAGTTGCTAATTTATTATAGCCTTTGGATAAAAAACCCGCTTTATCAAGATTTGTAAATCCCACCGGACCTTCAATACGGTGAATATCATTTTCTTTAGCCATTTCATAGGCTTTGTCTATAAGCTTACGAGTAATTTCAATATCGTCAATGACATCAAACCATCCGAATCTAACTTTTTTAATCCCCGAGTATTTTTCCTCATTCTTATTGATTATCAAAGCAATTCTTCCGACTACCTCATTCTTTTTATAAGCAAGATATTTTTTACAGATTGAAAATTCAAAAACAGGATTTTTATTTTCATCGAAAATTGCCATTTCTTCAGTTATAAGTGGAGGTACGTAACAAGGATTATTTTTGTACAACCTATTAGGAAATGTTATAAAATTTTTTAAATCGGCCTTTGTATTAACTTCTTTAATTATAATTTTGTTCATGCACTAAATTTAGTTTAACAAGTCTTTTTGGTAATACAACTAAAAAGTCATAATTTTAGCAAATATACTTAGTATAAATTAAATTTAAAATTTACAAAAATATACCTCTTAAAATAATTTTAAACAATTATGGTAATATTAATTTCAGGAATTATTTTCATTATAAGCATGATTGTTCAAGTACAATTAAAAACGAAATTTGAAAAATATTCTAAAACAAGACTTTCCAATGGAATGAGCGGTAAAGAAATTGCAGAAAAAATGTTACGGGATAATGGAATTACGGATGTTAATGTTATTTCTACACCGGGAATGTTAACAGACCATTATAATCCAGTTAATAAAACTGTTAATTTATCGGAAGGGGTTTACAATCAACGTTCAACAGCGGCAGCAGCGGTTGCTGCACATGAGTGTGGCCATGCAGTGCAACATGCCGTTGGATATTCCATGTTACAATTACGCTCAAAATTAGTTCCTATAGTAAGTATCAGCACTAACCTTCTGCAATGGGTATTATTGGCCGGAATTAGCATTATGGCTTTCTCCGGTAACATTTTGGTACTAGGTATCGGTATTATGTTGTTCGCCATAACCACTCTTTTCGCATTCGTTACTTTACCCGTAGAATATGATGCCAGTAATAGAGCGTTACAATGGTTAGAAAATAATCATATCGTTGAACCTAGTGAACATGATGAATGTAAAGATGCATTAAAATGGGCAGCAAGAACTTATTTGGTATCAGCTTTAGGTTCTTTAGCTCAATTGATATATTTTATCATGATACTTTTAGGAAATAACCGAAGAAACGATTAATTTATTATCTAATTATAGACCTTTATGAATAATATAAATCCCATATATTATGGAGTTGAGGGATTAAAAGAACTCAATACATTTATTCAAAATAATAAACCTTCCAAAATAGTCTTATTGGTTGATGAAAATACTCATGAATTATGTTATCCAAAGTTAATTACAGATATTCAAGCCGATACAGAAATTGAAATATTAGAAATTGAATCAGGGGAAAATAATAAAAATTTATATATATGCATCAATCTATGGGAAGCATTAACAGAGCTTAAAATAGATAGAAAAGCCCTTCTAATCAATGTAGGAGGAGGAGTGCTTACAGATATGGGAGGCTTTATAGCAAGCTGTTATAAGAGAGGAATTAATTTTATTAATGTTCCTACCACACTTTTAGCAATGGTAGACGCATCTATTGGTGGAAAAACAGGCGTTGATTTAGGAAGTCATAAAAATCAAATAGGAAATTTTGTTTTACCTAAAATGGTGCTCGTTGATGTAGGCTTTCTCAATACCTTACCTTATGAGCAGCTTCTTAGCGGTTTTGCTGAAATATTAAAGCACGGATTAATTGCAGATAAAAAATATTGGCAAAAAATAATTGAATTAGATAAAATTGAAACTGAACATTTAGAGGAATTAATTAAAATTAGTATAGAAATAAAAAAGAACGTTGTTTCAAATGATTTTACTGAAACGGGATTGAGAAAAATATTAAATTTTGGACATACGATCGGTCATGCCGTAGAAAGTTTCTTTCTAGAAAAAAATGCACCAATTTTACATGGAGAAGGTGTAGCAATGGGAATGATAGTAGAAAGTTACATCTCAATGAAAAAATCTCTTCTTTCATATTGCGAATATGAAGAGATTAAATCTTATATCTCTTTATTATTTCCTAAGCTAAACTTAAAAAAAGAATATTTTAATGATATTTTTATATTTATGCAGAATGATAAAAAAAATATCAATAATGAAATAAAATTTGTTTTATTAGAAAAAATCGGAAAGGCTGTATATGATATTTCAGTTGATAAAGAATTGATTGAAGAAGCTATTTATTTGTATATAGATAATGAATAAGAATAGGAGCTTATCGTTAAATTTTTCTTTTTAAATAGCTGATTTCAATAGTGAAAACTAATTTTTATAGATAGGATTATAAATTTTTAGATTTATCAATTTTTTTAACAAATTTTCAATCGTATTTATAACGATCTTCTGAACATTATTTTTACAGAATTTATATAATAATTAGATTTTGGTAAACCAATAAAAAACTTTATATTTGCACTTCGAAAAAAATAATTAAAAATTTTGATCTATGAATCATTACGAAACTGTTTTCATTTTAACTCCCGTTCTGTCTGATTCTCAGGTAGAGGAAGCAGTTAAATCATTTGAGACTTTACTCAAAGAAAACAATGCAACTATTGTAAACCAGGAAAACTGGGGGTTAAAAAAATTAGCATATCCTATTCAGTTAAAAAGAAACGGATTTTACAACCTGATTGAGTTTCAAGCTCCCGGAGAAATTGTTAATAATTTAGAATTAGCATTTAAGAGAGATGAAAGAGTACTGAGATTCTTAACTGTGAAATTAGATAAGCATGGGATAGAATGGGCTAGAAAAAGAGAAGAAAAAGTTAAATCATTAAAAAAATAAGACATGGCAATTGATGAATTAGCAAAACAAGCAGCAGGAGGAAATGTCAGTGAAGTAAAATTCTTAAGTCAATTAGACATTGAGACTAAGACAGAGAAAAAATATTGCCGTTTTAAAAAGTACGGTATAAAATACGTTGATTATAAAGATCCTGATTTCTTATTGAAATTTGTAAACGAGCAAGGTAAAATACTTCCTAGAAGACTTACCGGTACATCTTTAAAATTTCAAAGAAAAGTATCTCAAGCAATTAAAAGAGCAAGACATTTAGCATTATTGCCATATGTTGGAGATCAATTAAAACCTTAATTTAAAGAAAAAAAGAGATCATGGAAGTAATTCTTAAACAAGACGTTGAAAATTTAGGATTAGAGTTTGACGTGGTAAATGTAAAACCAGGTTATGCTCGTAACTATTTAATTCCAAAAGGTTTTGCATTATTAGCAACGCCTAAAAATAAAGCAGCATTAGAAGCAACCCTTAGAAAGAGAAGCAGAAGAAGCAGCACAAATAAAAACAGCTAATGATGTAGTAGCTAAATTAAAAGAAGTTGTGGTTTCTATTCCTGCAAAAGTAGGTGCCGGAGATAAATTATTCGGCTCAGTTAACAATCTAGATTTAGCAGAAGCATTAGCAAAAGCTGGAGTAAACATAGATAAAAAATATATTAAAATTCCTGGAAATACAATCAAAAGATTAGGAAAATATTCAGCAAAGATCCGTCTACACAGAACAGTTGAATATGATTATGCTTTCGATGTAGTTTCTGATGGAATTGCTGCAGAAGAATAATAGCTCTACTTAGTTATAAAAAATAATAAAAAACTGATAGTTAGACTATCAGTTTTTTTATTGTTTAAAAAACTTAGCCTACTTTTATCCAAAAGACTTACCTTTGATAAGAAAATATCATAAAATATGAAAGTAGCAGATGTTGTAGAATTTTTAAAACAGCTAGCAGTCGAATCAAATGCAGAGGATTTCGATAATGTTGGATTATTAGTAGGAGACTCTCAATCAATAATATCAGGTGTTTTAATAACTCTTGATTGCATTGAAGAAGTAGTAGATGAAGCTATTCAAAAACAATGTAATATGATTGTTACTTTTCATCCGATAATTTTTTCAGGGATGAAATCTATAACCGGTCAAAGCTATGTTGAGAGAGCAGTAATTAAAGCCATTAAAAATGACATTGCTATATATGCTATACACACCAACTTAGATATAGCTAAAGAAGGGGTTAATTTTGAAATTTGTAAACGATTACAAATACATGAAAGTCGGCCTTTAATACCTAAAGCCAGAAGTATAAAAAAACTACAGACCTATATACCCAAAACACATTTTCTCCAAGTGCAACAATCTTTATTTAAAGCAGGCGCAGGGGAGATAGGTAAGTATAAGAATTGTAGTTTCAGAGTTGAAGGAGTAGGAACATTTTTACCAACAGAAAATTCAAATCCATATATCGGACAAATAAATGTATTAGAAGAAACATCTGAGATGATGTTAAGCGTTATATTTGAAGATTACAAACAATCAGCCCTATTAAAAGCTTTAAAAAGTTCACATCCATATGAAGAAATAGCATATGAAATTTATGCTTTAGAAAATCAAAATCAAGATTTAGGAATGGGAAGAATAGGAGAGCTAGAAAAACATTTACCTGAAGATGAATTTTTATCTTTTCTTAAAGAAAAATTACCCACTTCCTGTATTCGTCATACCAAGCTGAAAAATAAATTAGTGAAAAAAGTAGCTGTATTAGGTGGGGCAGGTAGTTTTGCTATAAAAAATGCCATTTTAGCTGGGGCTGATGCTTTTGTTACGGCAGACATTAAATATCATGAATTTTTTCAAGCAGAATCGAAAATATTAATTGCCGATGTTGGACATTATGAAAGCGAACAATTCACTAAAAATTTATTACATAAATATCTGTCAGAAAATTTAAATAATATTATCATAATAATATCTGAAATCAATACCAATCCAGTATATTATTATTGTAAATAATTATAAAAAGATTATCAAAAATATATTTAATTTTTTTAAATAAAAAATTAAATTAAAATATAGCTTTTATAGTTTTACAATTAGCATTTAAAAATTATAAAACTATAGGAAAGCAAATGTACTATTATGTTTGAAACATATTATAAAATTTAGTAACTTTGTAAACTTTAATAAGATATAAAAATAATTCCAAAATAATTATAATCAACCCTATATGATAAAGAAAAAAGCAGATAATACTACAGTGGAAGAAAAATTGAGAGCATTATATGATTTACAGATCATAGACTCCCGCCTAGATGAATTGAGAAACCTAAGAGGAGAGTTGCCTATTGAGGTTGAAGATTTAGAAAATGATATTGCAGGTTTGGAGAAGAGAATAGGGAAAATGGAAGATGAAGTAGTACATTTAAATGGTGAAATTAAGATAAAAACAGAATTAAATAAAAATTCTGAAGCTCAAATAAAAAAATATAAAGTACAGCAAGATAATGTGCGTAACAATCGAGAATTTGAAGCATTAACTAAAGAGATTGAGTATCAAGAGCTAGAAATTCAATTGCAAAATAAAAAAATTAAAGAAATTAATGCTAAAATTGAATTTAAAAAATCACAGATAGAAGAGCAACGTACCAAATTATCAAACTTTCAGGATCATCTTAAATTTAAGAACTCCGAATTATCAAATTTGATTAAAGAAACTGAAAAAGAAGAAAACTTTTTATTGGAAAAGTCTGAAGAATTTGCCTCAAAAATTGATGAAAGATTGTTAAATAATTATCGCCGTATAAGAAAAAGCTCCAAAAATGGATTGGCTATTACTAGTATTGATCGTGGTGCGGTAGTTGGTTCTTTCTTTACCGTTCCTCCGCAAAAGCAGGTAGAAATAGCTTCAAGAAAAAAAATTATTCTTGATGAACACAGCGGTAAAATTCTTGTAGATGAATATCTTGCAGGAGAGGAGCAACAAAAAATGAAGGATTTATTAAATTTAAATTAATACTAAACCCGTCATAAATAACAGACCCATTTCGTATAAATGGGTCTTTTTTGTATAATGTTATCTACACTAAACATCTATATTTATTAGATAAATTTATATAATTACAGTTTATAAATTATATAACTTATAAGTAAATAAATCATTTATAAAATAACAGACCATTTTATTTAATAAAATGGTCTGTTATTTGACAATTAATTAACTAATAAAAAATAAAATAAGGTTTAAAATTATTTTTATAGATTTGTTTATAACAAAAATAGGTAATTATGAATTTTATTTTTATTATATAAGAGAAAGCAATTCAAAAAATAAATATGAAAAAAAAAATAAACGAATTAATAGATAAATTGGAACTATATCCAATTTGTTTGCCTATAAATAAAAAAGAATTAGAGAATGTTGTTAAAGTATTATTTTCCAAAATGTTTCCTATATGTGAGCGAAAAAATCGTAATCATATAGAACAAGAGCTTACCCATGTGTATGAAACTCTATTAGACAATATCTCTAAAATAAAAGATTCTACTACATCAAAATCCATTATAGATAATTTTTTTAATAAAATACCTCAAATCCAGGAAGCATTATATAAAGATGCACATGCATTTTACCATAGTGATCCAGCCGCTGACTCAATAGAAGAGGTTGTATTAGCATATCCTGGTTTTTTCGCTTTAGCTGTATATCGAATAGCCCATGAATTTTATAAGCTGGAAGTTCCAATTATTCCTCGTGTCTTTTCGGAATATGCGCATGCTAAAGTAGGAATTGACATACATCCGGGGGCCCAAATAGGAGAAAGCTTTTTTTTAGATCACGGTACAGGAACAGTAATAGGAGAAACAACCATAATCGGTAATAACGTAAAAATATATCAAGGAGTAACTCTGGGGGCTTTATATGTAACAAAGAATCTTTCTAAAGTTAAAAGACATCCTACAGTGGAAGATAATGTGGTAATTTATGCCGGAGCTACTATTTTGGGAGGAGATACCGTCATTGGTCATGATTCTATTATAGGAGGAAATGTTTGGCTAACAAGGACAGTTTTACCTTATACGCTGGTTTATTATCCAGTAGAGATGAAGATAAAAACTGTTAAAGATTTTAAAGAGCCTATTAATTACGTAATTTAAAAATCTTTACAAATTATAAAATTTAAAAAATATAGTTATGAAAATAAACAGTGTATTAGAAGCTATAGGGAATACTCCTCATGTGAGATTGAAAAAAATATTTCCCGATCATGAAGTTTATATTAAACTTGAAAAGCAAAATCCGGGTGGGAGTATTAAAGACCGAATTGCCTTATCGATGATAGAAGATGCTGAAAAAAGAGGTATTCTTAAACCTGGAGGAACTATTATAGAGCCTACATCCGGAAATACAGGAGTAGGATTGGCTTGGGTTGGAACAGTTAAAGGATATAAAGTTATATTGGTTATGCCTGAATCTATGTCTATTGAGAGAAGGAGACTTGCTGCTGCCTATGGTGCAGAATTGGTATTAACTCCAAGAGAAAAAGGAATGAAAGGAGCTATTGAAAAAGCAGAAGAATTACAAAAAAATACCCCTAATTCTTTTGTTCCCCAACAATTTAAAAATCAAGCTAACCCTAAAATACATGCTCAAACTACAGCTAAAGAAATACTGAATGATTTTCCACAAGGTATTGATGTGTTTATTACCGGAGTGGGAACTGGTGGACATATAACTGGAGTAGGAGAGGTTTTAAAAGAAAAATTTCCCTCTGTGAAAGTGTACGCAGTAGAACCTACCGATTCACCTGTAATTTCAGGCGGAAAGCCCGGACCACATGCCATACAAGGAATAGGAGCCGGTTTTATACCGGAAACATTGGATACTAAAATTCTGGATGGCTCTATTCAAATAACTAAAGATGAATCTTTTAAATACGCAAAACGTTTAGCCAAAGAAGAAGGTATTTTAGGAGGTATATCGACGGGTGCTTCATTAGCGGCTATAGCTAAAAAAATTAAGGATTTACCTAATAATTCCGTAATATTGACTTTTAATTACGATACTGGCGAAAGGTATTTTTCTGTCGAAGGATTATTTTAAAATATTTACGTTTATAAAAAGTGTGTATATGATCTTCTATACACACTTTTATAAATTAAACAAAACCCCTTATAATTTATTTTGAAAATAAAATAAGGAATAAGATGGGGATTGAAATGCCTAATACCAATTCAATTCCTTTGCTTCCCAGCAATGGAGTATTTACCATACAGATGCCTGTAATGGTTATAATCATTAAAGATATAGCAAAAATATCGGAAATATAGGTCCACCATTGATTAGGATTGTAATGAAGAAATGATAATTGATTAAAAAGAGGCCTCTTTTTTATATGCTCATATCGTACTTCTCCAGTATTTAAGTTAAGTAAAAATGTAGATCCGTCTTTTAAAAATATTCTCATTTGATGATCTGTAGGATAATAAAATTGTTTAAAATTATCCGTCTGATTTATTCTATTGAGTAATTGCATCACCTGTTCTTTAGTAAAATCAGGTTTTCTAGGAAAATTTCCGGAAGCTTTATAGTTTTCAACTTGTATGGAATATTGAGGGTTAAAGTTATTCAAATGATTCATAGTTAGACCTGAAATAGCATAAGTTAATATAATACCTGCAAAGATGAACGAGAGATGAGAATGTATTTTTCTGCAATACTTTCTTATAATATAAAGATTCATGTTTATTAATAATTTAGGTTATTTACAAATGTTTTTTTATCCATACTTTAGTTATTTCACTGATAAATAAATTATGCAAAGAGGGGTCTGAAGTATACCAATCTTTAACAATAGTTTCTCTTACGTTTTTAGAAATATTTTCAGTTTGCAAAGGTGCCGTAAATAATTTTTTACATTCAATAATCATTTTTGCTTCCTTATAGGCAACTAAACCAGAGGGTGTTAATACATATTGAAGTCCCGATTGTTTAATTTTATTTTGATTCCTTCCGGAACGGTTACCAAGAATTCGTAACGCGCCTTTAAATTCTTCAGGAAAAAAACATAATGTAAACCCCTCTTTTTGTTCGAGAAATTCATATGTATATCTAACATCTCTAATGAAAATAAACGAACAAGGTTTATTCCATACTTCACCCCAACCTCCCCAACTTACGGTCATTGAATTAAATTTTTTAGAATCACCGGCAGTTACTAGCATCCATTCATTG
>NZ_JAMBJZ010000035.1:0-19411 GCF_025291155.1 Apibacter sp. | reverse complement strand
TAATATTAGGTTTGATTTTTTTACTTTATCTTCTGATTTTTGATCTTGAGGAATTTTTGCAATGTAATTTCCATATGGTATTAATTCATTTAAAGGAATGGATAAATTTTCAGCAACTTCACTAATAGGCTTTAATTTTATAGAACGAGCTATTTCTATATCTGATTTCATAGTTTTATATCTATTTTTGATTATTATTATTATATTTCATATATATAAATCCAAATATAATAAAATTTATCTCATTTAACCTAATAATACTTATAAAGTAATTGATTCTAACAAATAACACAACAATTTCTCTTACTATTTTACATCAATAAAGTTTGGCTTATCGCACCCTATTTTTATAATTTATTACTAGAAAATTGAATTGCATCTGTTATAAAATTAGTCTCAGAAAATTATAATTTTACATTCAATTTAACATTAAAAAATCTTCCTGTTAGTTTGTTAGGTACGGCATAATATGAAGTTGAATTTACATCTCTTATCCATTCATTACTTATGGTATTTCTTACATCAAACACATTAAATATTTCAAACCCTAAAGTTAATTCCTTAAATTTTTCCCAATAGGACCCTAAACGTGCTTTATTCATTTTTTGATCTACAACAACATATGTCAAACCGACATCCGCTCGTTTATAATCCGATAAAGTTGTTTGATACACATATGGATCTGTATAAAGTGGTGCTCCATTGGGAAGGCCTGAAGCATAAACCAAATTTACATTTGCCTTAAAACGAGGATAATTTTTCATATAATCTTGAAAAAATAATCCTACTTTTAATCTTGGATCAGTAGGACGCGGAATATATCCTCTCCCATCTATACTTTCTTTTGTCTTACCATACGAAACTGACAACCACGATTCAGCTCCGGAAACAAATTCTCCATTCAATCGAGCATCTATTCCATAGGCATACCCTTTGGAATTATTTTCTCCGGTGTAAACTACTCGTACATTATCTATAAAATAAGGGATAAGGTCATCTAATTTTTTATAATAAATTTCTGTTGTTAATTTAAACGGATGCTTATTAAGCATTTTAAACTCATAATCATTACCTAAAATAAAATGTATGGAACGTTGTGATTTTATTTTATCATTAAGTGTTCCATCCAGATGCATTATTTCCTTATAAAACGGGGGTTGGTAATAAAATCCGGTTGCAAATCGAAATAACATATCTATTTCCCAATCGGGTTTAATTGCTATTTGTGCTCTCGGACTGATATTGGTTTCTCCGTTAAAATCCCAATGAGTAGCTCGCACTCCTGCATTAATCAATACACGGGTTCTATTCCAAAAAAATTTTGTTATATATTGCAAATACCCATTAATACGATTAGATTTGAGCTTATTATTTGCAGAAACATGATGTAACAACACCAAATCGGATTCATCTAAATTTCCGGGGGGAAAGATAGGCCGGGGTATAGAATACCCAGCTGAATCTATAAGCATCCATTCGTTTTTAATGTTTCTTATATCTTCGCGTTGATATTGAAAACCTGCTTCAAATGCTGAATTAACATTTAATTTATATTTACCTTTTAACTGTGTCCCGATTACAAGCATATCCAAATTATTTCTTCCGTGATTAATTTGTCCCCCAGTATTAAATGAAGGAATCAAATCTCCAGTATCATTATCGGCTTCTCGTAGCATATATCCGGCAGAAATATCAAAATATTCTTGTTCTTTCGAATGAAATCCATATCCATCCCAATTAAATGCTAATCTATTTGAAGGTTTAAATTCCAAAGATAAGGTACCATTTGCCGTTTTATATTTATCTTTTTCTTGCCCATTATAAGCAACATTCAATTTTATTGGCTGATTTAAAGTTCCGAATTCTACTTCTCTTTTTTTAGGTACCATTTCATAATCATTGGATGCGTAATTTCCTAAAAATGAAAGATTCCATTTCGTAGCTAATTTATATTGAAGGAAAGTTTGTATATCAAAATATTCGGGATTAAAATCCGTATCTCCATCGAATGTATTTAGAATAAGATCTGTATTTCGATATCTCGCACCTAAAAGACCAGAAAATTTTTGTTTTTTATCAGCATAGCCAAAAGTAGCTCCTCCTCCTAATAAGCTTGCCTCCAGATCGGTTTCAAACTTTAGCGGTTTTCTATAGAGTATATCTAATACGCTTGACATTTTGTCTCCATATCGAGATTCAAAACCACCCGCAGAAAAATTAATGGAGGAAACCATAGCCGGATTAATAATACTCATACCTTCTTGTTGACCACTACGAACAGTTAGAGGTTTATATACTTCTACTCCGTTTATATATACTAAATTTTCATCGTAGTTACCCCCTCTCACTCTATAAAGTGAGCTAAGCTCACTGGCCGTACTAACAAATACGGTATTTAATATTTCTTCTACCCCTCCGGAAAGAGTCGGTGTGTTTTCAATATTATTAACGGCGATATGATGCATGGATAAATCGGAGGATTTTTTACGAGTTCCTTTAAAAATAATTTCAGGAAGAACCTTTTCTTTCTTTAACTTAAAATCAGCTACAATATCTATATCTTTTATGTCAACATTTATAGAATCTTTAACAAAATTATCATGTTCAACAGTCATTACTACCGTAGTATAAATAGGTAGTTGTAAACTATAATATCCACTCCGATCAGATATAGAATGCTGACCATAGTTTGAATAAACATGCGCTCCCTGTATAGGATTTCTTTGTTCATCTTCCACTTTACCTGAAATTTTTATGGTCTGCCCCCATGCGGTAAAAGAGATCATCCATAAAACTAAAAACGTGAGAAATTTATAATTTTTCAAAGTTGCTCGTATATATACTTTTATTATTTACTTTATCGGTAACTATTACTTCTACTTGATGTTTTCCTACTTCAATTCCTTCTTTTGTTAAATCGGAAATAAAAAGGCTGTTGTCCTTGTATTCGTATTCAGCTAATATCCATTTCCCGTCAATAAAAACATCATAAGTGTTAATACCCGAACCTATATCTTTGATTTTAAAAATTAGCTTATTCCCTATTTTTTCTGTTTTTGAAAGCATAGGACAGTTAATGGTTGGTACTGATTCGTCCAATACTAAATAAAATATTCCAAAATCTTTGGGAGTAGCTTTATATTTACCATTTTCAAAGGACGTATCTAAATATTCTTTCTTTAGCGGACCAAAATTGGATTCTCTAACAATAACATATTTATCCGCTTTTGACTTATCTAAATTACTCCAATCGGGAGTGAGAGTCATATCATATTTTTTATGTATTGGTACTGAAGATCTGTGTACAAGATATTTGTTAACACCTAATTTTTTATAATCAAATATAAAACTTTCATAAAATGAACCTTTCTCAAAATCTAGAGATAGTCCGTCTTGCTTAAAGGTATAAGATTTTTTTAAATTAACAGAGTACTTATCATTTGTAGGCAATGTTTCCTTATCTTTTTCAAAACTTTTTTGAGTTACTCCATTCATGGTGAAATTTCGAGTTGTGATATTTCCAGAAAAATCTCCTACTTCTATTTTAACAGTATAGATTTGTCCCTCTTCTACTTTTACAATCCCTCTATTTACCTCTTGTTCATACATTTGTAATGTATTACCTGGTAATAAATAAGTGCGATATATCCAACTATTTTTCGATAGCAACTCCGTATAATCTACAGAAGCATTAATTAAACGAGTTTCATTAAAATAATGTTTATCTGCCTGAAAAGTTGATAATAAACTTCCATTGACATAAGTTTTTATAAAATAAATACCATTTAAATTATTAGATCCATTTTGTTTGTCATAAGCTTTTACTCCAAATCCTATTTCTCCACTTACAGTATAATTACCTCCTTCTGCAACAATTATTTTATTTGTCTTATTATTTACTTCACCATCGTTAATAGGATAAATCCATATCCCTGATATAATTGGCTTTATGTTATCGCCTATATCAAATCCAAATAAAAAAGGATTTAAAACTTCTTCGGTTTTAGTATCTCTAACTTCAAAATGTAAATGCGGGCCTCCCGACCCTCCCGTATTTCCTGATAGAGCTATTATTTCCCCTTTCTTTACCGGTATTTCTCCCGGTTTAAGGTAAAAATCTACAGCATATTTTTTATCTTTATACTGTTCTTGGCGAGCCCTTTCTTCAATAGTTCCTTTCAGCTCACTTAAATGCCCATACACGGTAGTATATCCGTTGGGATGATCAATATAAACTGCTTTTCCATATCCATAGGCCGAAATATTTATTCTGGAAACATAACCTTCTTGGGCCGCCAACACTGACAGACCTGTCCTTTGCTGGGTTTTGATATCTAAACCGGAATGGAAATGATTTTTCCTTAACTCACCATAATTGGCTGATAAGGAAATAGGTATAGATAATGGAGAGACAAAATCTTTCGGATAATTTTGAGAATTAGAGAAGATCGTGAATACAATGAATACCGTACTTGCTATTTTTTTCATGTAATTTTTTTAAATACACATCTTGATTAGATATAAAATATAGTAAATAAACTAAATCTTCGTCAAAATTAAGAATTTCATTTTTATTTAGATTATTTAACATTTTAATTCAATTAACTTTTTCCTCAACAAACTCCATAATTTTAATTAATCAAAAGAGAAAGAATTAGTTTAAACAAATAATTTGTATACTCTTTGTATACTTTTAAAAATATAGAGTTAACATATATCACTTATTCATTTACAAAAAACATCTTACTTAAATGAACTTCACAATTCAATTCAATTTTTTTTTATTTATATAATATACTTTAAATATCTAATAAATAACAATATAATGTCTTAAAAAAAATCTAATATAAATAAAACGCGAATTATTATACTTAGCAATTGATTTTTTTCATTATTTTACACCATATTTATTATTTAATATTCATAAATCTAGATAAATTACAACTATTATGCTAACTAAAAAAATAACTAGAATAATACCAGCACTGCTTATTTTCTTGCTTGTCAATAGTCTTTCTTCTCAAAAATTAGAAAAAGATACAGTTAATTATATATATGAACCCAATCAAGTTCGTACCAAAGGAGAATATGAAGGGGGAAAGAAGCAATTACTTGAAACTTTATCATCCAATCTGAAATATCCGGATGAAGCTATAAAAAATAATATTCAAGGAAAAGTGATTGTTAAATTTGTTATTGAAAAAGACGGTACAATTAGTAATTTTAAAATCCTAAAAGATATCGGATACGGATGTGGTGAGGAAATTATTCGAATTTTAAATGAAACCCAAACCAAATGGAATTCAGCAAAAATCAATAATAAGAACGTACGATCCTATTATACTTTAAGAGTAAAGTTCAAAATACGTAAAATAAATAAAGATGAATCTAAAGTTGATATTTACTTAATGCCATTCTTATGTATTTTGAAAGTAGTGTTATTTGTTCTTTCGGATGGACGTATTGGCGACTAAGGAAATTACTCAAGTTTTAAAGAAAACCTAAACCAAATGGAATTCAGCCAAAATCAGTAATAAGCGCATGCGATCCTATTATTTTTTACGAGTAAAATTAATACATAAAGATCAATCTAAAAGTTATATTCACTTAGAGCCAATCGTGAATATTTTAGATTTCGTGCTTACTAATATTTTCATATAATTTATCAAATATACACAATACACACCTTGATTAGATATAAAATAAATACAGTAAATAAACTAAATATTCATCAAAATAAAAAATGAAATTTTTAATTTTGATTATTTAACATTATTAATTCATGTTTAATCAATTAAAGAGAAAGAATTAGTTTAAACAAATAATTTGTATACTCTTATTTGTATACTTTTAAAAATATACAGTTAACATATATCACTTATTCATGTAAAAAAGACATCTTAATTAAATTAAACTTTAACGACTCAATTCAATATTTTAAATTTATATGATATACATTAAATATCTAATAAATAATAATATAACATCTAAAAAACAATTTAAGATAAATAAAATGCAAATAATTATCTTTAACAATTGATTTTTTTCATTACTTTACACCATATTTATTATTTAATGTTTCATAAATTTAGATAAATTTCAATTATGCTAAATAAAAAAATAACCAAAATAATACCCATATTGCTTGCTTTCTTGCTTGTTAATAGCCTTTCTTCTCAAAGAGTAGAAAAAGATACAGTTAATAATATATATGAACCCTATCAAGTTCGTACCAAAGGAGAATATGAAGGGGGAAAGAAGCAATTATTTCAAATTTTATCATCCAATCTTGAATATCCGGATCAAGCTTTAAAAAATGATATTCAAGGAAAAGTAATTGTTAAATTTGTTATTGAAAAAAACGGAACAATTAGTAATTTTGAAATCTTAAAAGATGTCGGATACGGATGTGGCGAGGAAATTATACGAGTTTTAAAAAAAACACAAGCTAAATGGAATTCAGCCAAAATCGATAATAAGCGCGTACGATCCTATTATATTTTAAGAGTAAAGTTCAAAATACATAAAGATCATAAACTTTATATTAAAGATGCGAATAACTAAATCAGGATTTCTTATTATTATTTCACTTTTAGTTTTTTTTTCTATTAGCTTTTCCATAGCACAAACCCCTAAAGTTTATGCTGAACAGGTTATCAAAAAATTAACCTCTTCTGAATTTTCAGGTCGCGGCTATGTTGATGACGGAATGAAGAAAGCATCAGAAGAAATTGCTTCACAATTTGAAAAAATCGGAATACTAAAGTTTCAAAATTCTTATTTCCAACCCTTTACCTATCCAATAAATATTATTGAAAAAAGTTCTGTATCCGTAAACGGTAAGGAGTTGAAATTTGGTTCGGATTATTTGGTAGGTGCCGGTTCTCCTTCTCTACAAGGAGATTTCTCGCCTATTACTTTCAATGCTTCCGTCATAGAAAGTCTTTTTGAATCGCAAGATTTTTCCTATTTCAATAAAGAAATGAAAAGAATAGACAAGAATTGTGTGATTTTTCCGAATAAAGTATTTCCTGAAAATATGACCATGCAGGATAAAACGGCAAATGAATTATATCACGATATTCCTCAACTTATTTCCAATGGAGAATTGGATATTTCCGTACCCTTGATTATACAGTTAACATCATCTAAGTTTATACACTCTTTGAGCCCTATTCAGACTAAAACTGTAGATCTATTTATCAACAGTCAGTCAGTTCCGGAAACTATCACTTCAGTATCCTTAGATATTAACACACGTTTTGAGCCAAATTTCGAAGCTAAAAATGTAATAGGATTTATTAAAGGTAAGCGTTCAGACAGTCTTATCGTTTTAACCGCCCATTACGATCATCTTGGCAAAATTAATGATGTTATTTTTCCCGGAGCTAATGATAATGCAAGCGGTATCGCATTATTACTATCTATGGCAAAAGTTTACAAACAAAATACACCTGATTTTGACACAGTTTTTATTGCCTTTGCTGGAGAAGAAGCCGGATTAAAAGGATCTCAGTATTTTGTAGATCATTCGTTGTTTGATTTAAATAAAATAAAATTCCTTCTTAATTTTGATATAGTTGGTACTGGAGAAGAAGGAATACAAGTTGTTAACGGAAAGGAATTTTATAAACAATTTAATAAACTTGAAAATATAAGTTATATGTATAATTATTTAAAGCAGGTCAAAATTAGAGGAAGCGCATGTAATAGCGACCATTGTCCTTTTTATGAAAAAGGGGTTCCTTCTTTTTATATTTATACTTTAGGCGGTAAAAGTGGATATCATGATATATACGATAAAGAAGTATCTTTGTATGCTTTTGACAAATTGATAGCTTTATTAACAAAATTTATAAATGCTCTGTAAAAAAATATGGTATATAAAAAAGGCAGATATGTAATAGATATCTGCCTTTTTTGTTTATAATAATTTTTACAGCCTTACTCAAACCCTATAGCTGTTTCTAGTGCAAGTATCATCATACTATCAAAAGACGTCTGTCTTGCTTCTGCCGATATATTTTCTTGGGTAATAAAGGAATCTGAAATAGTTAATAAACAAGCTGCATTTTTACCTAAAACTTGTGCATTATGAAATAAAGCAAAACTCTCCATTTCAACACAGGCGCATTCATGCTCTTGAACTAATTTTTTATAATCTGTCCCTCCTTCTACATAAAAGACATCACTGGAATGTATGCATCCCTTATGAATTTCAATTTTCAATTCAGCTGCTTTGTCTGAAATATATGAATTTAATTTTTCTGAAGGATATGTTTTATCTTTATCGTACCCTGATTGAACTTTGGCATATGTTGATTCACTATAAGCGCAACTACCTAAGACAATGTCATATATCTTGATATTTTCTACGTAAGAACCTGCAGAACCAATACGAATAATCGTATCTACACCATATTTAGAGTACAATTCGTAAGAATATATACCAATACTTGGCATTCCCATTCCGGAACCCATTATGGATACTTTTTTCCCTTTATACGTTCCTGTGTATCCAAACATATTTCTTACTGAATTAAATTGCTTTGCATTTTCCAGATATTTGTCCGCAATATATTTTGCTCGTAAAGGATCTCCGGGCATCAATACTGTTTTTGCAATTTCTCCTAATTCTGCTTGAATGTGTGCAGTAGCCATATTATTTAATTTTAATTATTTATTATGCGAAATTAAAGATAGTATTCTTATCCTTATTATGTATATGTTTTTTATAAGTCTATAATTTATATACTGAAAAAATATTTACTTAGAATTCTTTAGCTATTTCATCAATGGATTCTAAAATTATATCACACCCTTTTTTTATTTCTTCCGGCGTAATGGTTAAAGGAGGAGAAATTCTTAAAAATTCATTCCTATAGAATTGCCAAAACACAATTAATCCTTTTTTCATACATCTTTCAGCTACTTTCAAGCTAAAATCAGGCGATCGTAGTTGGACCGCTAACATTAGTCCTCTTCCATTAATAGATATAATTTCATTATGGATTAAATGATCTCTATACAATTTTTCTTTGTAATGTACCTGTTCCATCAAATCGGTTGTGAGTAGTTCCTCCATAACCGCACAAGCAGCAGCTGCCGGTATTGGGTTTCCTCCAAAGGTAGTGACATGTCCTAATTTGGGATGATCCGCCAACGTATCCATCATTTCAGCCGAAGCCATAAATGCTCCAATAGGAACTCCTCCAGCCATGCCTTTACCCATTGCCAATATATCGGGAACTATATCATACCATTGAAAAGCAAACAATTTACCAGTTCTTCCAAAACCTGGTTGAATTTCGTCTAAAATCAATAAAGCTCCAACTTCTTCACACCTATCTTTTAATTTTTTTAAGTAATTATTTTCAGGAGTAATAAAACCTGCTGCTCCTTGAATAGTTTCTACTACTACGCCAGCAGTTTTCTCAGTGATTTGACATAAATCTTCTTCTTTATTAAAATTTATAAATTTAATTTGAGGTAATAAGGGCTCAAATGGTTTTTTATTCGTATCTCTGCCTGCTAAACTTAGAGAACCTTGAGAGTTTCCATGATAAGCATCTACAAAGGATATGATCTCCTGTCTACCTGTATATCTTTTTGCTAATTTCATAGAAGCTTCTATAGCTTCAGTACCTGAATTTACCAGATAAGTCGTATGTAGAGGATACGGAACATTTTCCGATAACATCTTACATATTTGTACCGGCTTTTCTAGGGCATATTCCCCATATACCATAACATGAAGATACTTATCCGCTTGATCTTTTATTGCCTGTATCACCTTAGGATGCGAGTGTCCCAAAGTATTTGCAGAAACTCCGGCGACAAAATCCAAATAAGCTCTACCATCTTTCCCATATATATAATTACCAACTGCCTTATCCACCTCAAAACCTGAAGCATAAAGAGTTGTTTTTGCCTGATAGTTAAAAAAATCTTCTTTTAATTTACCCATTGCTTATTGACTTTTGCTTGCAAAAATACGGAATATATTGCAGCATAAGTGAAGTGAATTTCTAATTAAATTTTCTAAACGTTTCATATTTATTACCTTGAAGTATATGAAGGATAAAAATTTAAAGTAATTTTAAATATCTCTGTGCATATTCTTATTTTTATCTAAATTAAATTCAATTATCAATAAGCATTTATACTTAGAAATAAAATATGATTACGAATTATAATTACCGTTAAAAGCTTTTTATTCTCCGTAAATATTATGTTGTCCACCCTTTTAATAAATTAGTTTTTATTATTTTTGTAAAGAATTTATTGATATTATGAACTATGATATAAAAGTGGGTATTGATGCATTCTCTTTTGATATCCCAAAAATATATTTACCAATAAAAGATTTAGCTATTGCTAGGGATATAGAGCCGGCCAAACTCGAAAAGGGATTAGGATTATTAAAAATGTCTCTTCCGGATGTGCATCAAGACGTTATAGTTTTTGCAGCAAATGCGCTAAAAAAACTATTGAAACAAGAAAAGTTGCAACCGGAAGAAATTAGTCGTATTTATGTAGGAACAGAAAGCGGTATAGATTCCTCCAAGCCCATTGGATCTTTTTTAATATCATTAATGGAAGATATTTATGGTAATGGTTCTTTCGAGCATTGTGATGCAGTCGACCTTACTTTTGCCTGCATTGGCGGTGTGGATGCCTTTCATAATTCATTAGACTATATTCGATTAAATCCTGACAAAAAAGCAATTGTCATTTGCACTGATTATGCAAAATATGATCTTAATTCTACAGGTGAATATACTCAAGGAGCAGGTGCTGTAGCTTTATTATTATCTGCAAATCCAAGAATAATTTCATTTGGCAATCAAGTAGGAATTAGCACTAAGGGGGTTTTTGATTTTTTCAAACCCAAAAGAATCATATCTAAAAAAGAAGTAACCCAAAATGATACTAATTCAGAATGGTTTGGAATACAAGAGGAAGAAATCAATCTTTTCAAAGAACAACCCATATTTGATGGTCAATATTCCAATATGTGCTATCAGAATAGGCTAAAAGGTGCATATTTCCATCTGAAAAAATTATTAGGCATAGATATTACTCTTTATAATCAGTGGAAAAGTATTATTGTACATTCACCTTATTCCTTTCAAGGAAGAAGAATGTTCTCAGAAATATATGCTTTAGATTCTAAACTAAAAGAATCTTTACCTACCCAGGAAAAGGAATATACTGATCGTATTAAAGAAATAGGGAAAACTGTAGAATACAAAACATTTGCAAATGAGAAATTTGGTCCTGCTGAAATAGCTTCTTCTAATATAGGAAACATGTACACTGGATCGATTTTTATGGGCTTATTATCCACTTTATATTATCATTTTAAAAATAACTCAGAGATAACTGGAGAAAAATTTGGTTTCTTAGCTTATGGAAGCGGTTCTAAATCTAAAACTTTTGAAGGCCTTGTCGAAAAAGATTGGAAAATTCAAACTGAAAAGCTAGGTTTATTTGAATATTTAGCTTCTACTCATTCTATTAATATGGAAACCTATCATTCTTTGTATAAGAAAGAATTGAAAAAATCTATACTCCCTCCTAAAAATGAGTATATTTTAGACAGAATTGAAAATGATAATCCTGAGTTACTGGGAGCGAGATATTACAAATTTATAAATTAAAAGAAATTCAAATAATTTTATATAAAAAAAGCCTGAGATAATTCTCAGGCTTTTAACTTGTATATTTATTTTTATTTAAAAAAACCTAAAACATTTTCAGTTATATATTTGAGTTGATCATCTTCTAATTCCGTATGCATAGGTAAAGAAATCACCTCATTAATTAGTCTATCAGTATTAGAAAAATCCTCATCTTTATATTTACCTGTGTCATAAGCTTTTTGTTTTCTTAAAGGAACCGGATAATAAATCATGGCTGGGATTTCTCGCTCTGAAAGATATTGTTGTAAAGCATTTCTATCAGAATTTATTACCTTCAACGTATATTGATGAAATACATGAGTGGAATATTTTTCTATTCTTAAAGGAATAATTAAATTAGGGTGATTGGAAAAAGCTTTATCATAAAAATCAGCGGCCCTTCTTCTTTTTTCATTATACGAATCTAATAAGGGTAATTTCGCATCCAATACGACTGCTTGTAAGCTGTCTAAGCGTGAATTTACCCCTACTTCATCATGGTAATATCTTTTATACATTCCATGGTTTACAATTCCTCTTATTCTATAAGCTAACTCATCATTTTCAGTAAATATGGCTCCCCCATCTCCATAACAACCTAAATTTTTTGAAGGAAAAAAGGAAGTTGTACCTATTGTACCTATTGTACCGGATTTCTTACGAGTTCCATCTTTAAAAATATATTCAGAACCTATGGCCTGAGCATTATCCTCTATGACATATAAATTATGCTCTTTAGCAATATTCATAATCTCTTCCATATTTGCACATTGTCCAAACAAATGTACGGGAATAATAGCCTTAGTTTTTGGTGTAATAGCTTTTCTTATGGCTTCTGGACTTATCGTAAACGTTTCATAGTCTACATCTACTAATACGGAATTCAGTTTTAGTAAACTAATTACTTCTACAGTAGCTGCAAAAGTAAAATCAGTTGTAATTACCTCATCACCGGGTTTTAAATCCAAAGCCATTAGTGCTATCTGAAGGGCTTCTGTACCGTTAGCACATGGAATAACATGCTTAACATCCAAATATTTTTCTAAATTTTGAGAAAATGCTTTTACTTGGGGACCGTTTATAAAAGCTGCCGTATTTAATACCTCTTCAAATCCTTTATCTATAGCCGGTTTTATATGCTTATACTGGTTGATTAAATCTACCATTTGTATTTTCTTCATAAGTAAATAATTTTAAGCACAAATTTAATAAATCAAATTGTAACCTAACTTTTATAAAAAGAAAAACTCTTATTTAAATTAAATAAGAGTTCATTACTTTCAAAATGGTGCTTTTTTAATAAATTATTTTATTTATTTTTCTGTTGCTGAATTTGATTTTTCAATTGTTCTATTTGTTCCGGTGATAATTGTTCCATACCTGCTTGATCTTTTAATTCTTTTGGCATAGGTTTAAAGTCAACTAATTCAACCTCAAAAATCAAAGCCATATTTGGCCCTGCCGGTCCGTTATCTCCATAGGCTAAATCTGATGGTACATATAAAGTGTATTTTGCTCCTTTAGACATCAATTTAACACCTTCTCTCCATCCAGGTACTACTCTTGATAATGGTATATCTGCTGGTTTACCGTCAGTTTGTTTTTTAGAATCTTCAATAATAGAGCCATCTATACCTTTTAATATATAGTTTACAGATACTATATCTTCATCAGAAGGTTTATCTCCTTTTCCTTCTTTTTCTACTTTATATTGTAAACCTGAAGCTGTTGTTTTAACCCCGTCTTTCTTTTTATTTTCTTCTAAGAATTTTTTACTTTCTTCGGAATTTCTTTTAGATACTTTTTCAAGATGTTTAGGAATATAATCTTTCATAAAAAACTGTATAGAATCTTCTGAAAATAATAATTCTTTATTCCCAAATTTATCTTCCATAGCTTGCTTTATAATATTCACATTTAAATCTTTATCGAATCCTTGAATTTTAAAGTTATGAGCTAAATCCAAGCCAATTGCATATGCAGCTTTTTCATCATCTGAATTTAATTTCGTAACTTTTTGTTCTTCCTTATTACATGCAACAAGGCTAAGACCAACTAATGTCAATAAAAATGTTTTTTTTATCATTTTGTTAAATAGTTATTATAAAATTATTTTCTAATTTGAATTATCTTCTTCCGTAGTTTCAGGTTGTTTGTTAAAATCAACTAACTCTATATCAAATATCAATACTGAGTTTGGGCCTATCTCTATACCTGCTCCATTTTGTCCATAAGCAAGTTCAGAAGGTATATAAAATCTGTATTTTGAACCTTTAGTCATTAATGCAACTCCTTCAGTCCATCCTTTAATTACTCTATTTAGCTGAAATTCTATAGGTTGTCCAGAATTATTTTGGTCTGTTGAGTCAAATATTTTTCCGTCTAATAGTTTTCCTGTATATTTAACTTTTACCATATCTTCAGGCTTTGGTTTTTCAACGGACTTACCTTTTGATAAAATTTCATATTGTAATCCTGAAGCAGTGGTAATTACACCTTTTTTCTTTTTATTTTTTTCTAAAAATGCTAATCCTTCTGTTTTATTTACTTCGCCTTGTTCTTGTCTTTTCTTTTCGAACTCAAGTCTTTTCTTAGCAAAATATTTTTGCATAAAGGAATTTAAAGAATCCATTGGCATTAAAGAAGGCTTACCGGCTATTTCATCTTTCATTGCCTTAGTGAATACGTCTATATCTACATCATTTAACATATCCTGTTGCTTTAAACTCTGAGCAATATTTATTGCAATAGAATACGAAAATTTATCTTTATCTGTTTTAAGTTCTATTTTGTCCTGTGCAGAGAGTGACCATGAGGATGCTATAAATAAAACTGCAATGAGGGTGTTTTTTTTCATTCGTTTATTTTTAATATTATATAATACTTAACAATCTAATTTTTATACTGAAAATGATTGTAATTTATTCCTTTTTTCCAATATAATAAGAACAATGCAAATATCCGATATTTTATCGAAACACGAATATAAATTTTAGTTAATATTATACAATAAAGGAATTAATTTTATTTCAGTAATAATGAATTTATAAGTTATTATTTTTCAACATATTTTTTTAGAAATTTTTTCCAATATGCGAGATAAATGTATAAAATTTGATCTTGATATAAGTACTTTTAAAATAAAATAAATCTAAAATTAATTGTACAATTTTTATTTTTATTAATTAGGTCATTCTTAAGTTAAAATTTATTTATTCTAATGCTTATTTCATGACTTTCTAAAAAAATTCTTATCAATTTTAAGTATCGAAATCTAAACGGAAATCATTTTTTAATCTCTCCAATAACGGATTAATTTTAACCATTTTATTATATTTATCTTTATCTGTCAAAAGTATAGTTCTTTGAGTTTCTTTAATTTTGTATTTAAAATTTATAGAATAATTATTAACTTCTTTTTTCAGCTTCTGAAATATATCTTCTCTCAAATTTTCAAATTCATCATAAGCCGAATTGGAAGGGAATTCAAAGAAAACTATATGGTCAGGTTTTACGGTACATTGGGTTGTATTTAATATACTATAAACGACTGGTTGATTTTTTAATGTTTCCAAATATTTATTCCAAAAAATCTTAACTTGATCTATAGGAAAATCGTCCTTATCTTTTTCAGAAGAATCTAAACTACTCACCTCATCTTCTTTCTGCAAAGCTGAATGCAAAGAACCTTTTATGGAAAGAAAAGATGTATTCTTAGTAGGATTTCCTAATGGTGTATTACTTTTAACATTTTGTTTTACAGGAATAGTTTTAACAACTGGTTCTTTCGTTTTTTCTAAAACTTTTTGGGGACTAGCATCTACTAAAGGTTTTTCCGGTAATTTAATTTCTTGCTTAGCTAAAACAAAATTAGGGGGTGGTATTATTCTAAATTTTTTTTTTTAACATTACCTCCTCCTGCAGTTAACGAAGCTAATTGCATGAGAGCTATCTCTATGGAGAGTTTGGGGCTTTTACTATTTCTAAAGTTTATATCTGCTTGATGGCATATTTCAATCGCATCTATTAAAAATTTCGGAGTACACTTTTGCGCCTGTTGAAAGTATTTTTGTTTTGTATTTTCGCCCACCTCTAATAATGCAATAGTTTGTGGGTTTTGTGCTACCATTAAATCTCTGAAATGACTTCCCAAACCTGAAATAAATATTTGTGGGTCGAAACCTTTTTTTATGATACCATTGAATGACAGTAATAAACCCGGAATATCATTTGTTAAGGATAAGTCTGTAATTTTAAAATAATATTCGTAGTCGAGAATACTAAGATTTTCTGTAACCGCTGCGACAGTTAAATTTTTTTGTGTAAATGTGACCAGCCTGTCAAACATGGAAAGGGCATCTCGTAAACCTCCATCGGCTTTTTGAGCGATGATATAAATCGCATCGTCTTCGTATTGAATACCTTCTTGTTCTGCTATTTTTTTTAAATGATTTTTTATATCATCAGTTTCTATTCTTTTGAAATCATAAATTTGACATCTGGAAAGAATAGTTGGAATAATTTTTTGCTTCTCAGTAGTAGCCAAAATAAAAATAGCATGTGCGGGAGGTTCTTCCAAGGTTTTTAGAAAAGCATTGAAAGCAGCGTTAGACAACATATGCACTTCATCTATAATATAGACTTTGTATTTCCCTACTTGAGGAGCATAGCGTACCTGCTCTATCAAATTACGTATATCATCAACAGAATTATTAGAGGCTGCGTCCAATTCAAAGATATTGAAAGCAAAATCATTCTCATCGGTTTCTCCGTATTTTTCATTAATTTTCCTTGCTAAAATACGCGCACAAGTAGTTTTACCCACACCTCTGGGCCCACAAAAAAGTAATGCCTGAGCTAACTGATTGTTAGTTATGGCATGTTCCAACGTATTTGTTATGTGACTTTGCCCAACAACCGCATCAAATTCTAAAGGTCTATATTTTCGAGCTGAAACTACAAAGTTTTCCATGAGTTTACAAAGTTACTTATTTTTTCTTCTTCTCCTCGTTAATTTCTTATGTAATCTTTGAACATTCTACACACAATCCGTGAACAATTATATCCAATTTTTCAGCAATAAATCCTGAGGGTATATTTACATAAGGAGTTTTTACCGAATGCATACAAAATATTTTTTTACAATTCTTACAGCAAAAATGTATATGACTATCAGCATGATGCTCTTCTGAACAATCATCCGTACATAAGGCATATACTGTAATGTTCCCTTCATTGATGCTATGCAATAATCCTTTTTTTTCAAAAGTTTTTAAGGTTCTGAACAAGGTGGTTCGATCCGAATAATCAAAATCCGACTCTAAATCCGATAAAGATATAGCTGTATTTTGTTTGAGAAAATATTCTAAAACTAACAAACGCATCGCTGTCGGGTTGATATCTTTGTTCCGTAATATATTTTCTAACTCTTGATTCATATTACATTCTTTCCGGGGCCCCTATGCCCAACAATTGCAACCCATCTTTAATCACATTCCCTGTCCATTGCGTTATAGCTAATCGTATTTGTTGCTCTTCCTCTATATCTGCATCCAAAATGCGATTATTTTGATAAAAAGAATTATATTCTTTTGAAACCTCATATATATAGTTTGCTATTAAAGCCGGATTTAAGTCTTTAGCAGATTTTTCAATTATATCTTCATAGGTAGATAATAAAATAATTAATTTTAGCTCTGCTTCATTTAAATTTTTATGCTTAATTTCAATAGGTTCATGTGAAGCTTTTCTTAATACGGAACAGGTTCTGGCATAGGTGTATTGAATAAAAGGACCTGTATTTCCATTAAATTCAATACTTTCATTCGGATCAAATAAAATTCGTTTCTTGGGATCGACTTTTAGTATAAAATATTTCAAAGCTCCTAACCCTATAAGTTCATTTACCTGTTGTTTTTCAATCTCTGTATAACCCTCTAGTTTTCCTAATTCCGTTGTTTTCTTCACCGCTTCCTGATGCATCTCTTCCATCAGTTCATCGGCATCTACCACCGTACCTTCTCTAGATTTCATCTTACCACTAGGTAGATCTACCATTCCGTAGGAAAGATGGTATAATTTATCAGCCCAACTATATCCTAATTTTTTCAAGATAAGAAATAATACCTGAAAGTGGTAATCTTGTTCATTCCCTACTGTATATATTAGTTCATTGAGGCTATATTTGTTAAATCTTTCTACTGCTGTACCTAAATCTTGTGTTATATATACAGATGTACCATCTCCGCGTAATAGCAATTTTTGGTCTAACCCTTCATCTGTTAAATCAGCCCATACAGATCCGTCCTCTTTCTTAAATAATACTCCTTTTTTTAATCCTTCTTCGATGACATCTTTTCCAAGTAAATAGGTGTTACTTTCATATTGTACCAAATCGAAATCTACGCCCAATCTTTGATAAGTTTTATTGAAACCGGCGTATACCCAACTATTCATTTTTTCCCACAATGTTCTAATCTCTGGGTCTCCTGCTTCCCATTTCTTTAGCATTTCTTGAGCTTCCAAGAGTATAGGAGCTTTCTTTTTAGCTTCCTCTGCATCTACACCGGTAGATACTAAATGGGTTATTTCTTGTTTATATTTTTGATCGAATATTACGTAATATTTCCCAACAAGATGATCTCCTTTAATTCCTGTTGATTCGGGAGTTTCACCATTACCGTATTTTTCCCAGGCAAGCATGGATTTACAGATGTGAATTCCTCTGTCGTTTATGATTTGCCCTTTTATTACTTCATTCCCTGCAGCTTTAAGAATATTGCTGATTGAAAATCCAAGCAAATTGTTCCTAATATGGCCTAAATGAATTGGCTTATTGGTATTGGGAGAAGAATACTCTACCATTATTTTTTTTGGATTCTTTTCTGTAAGCGTAAAATCTTCTGTCTTAAACTTTTCTTTTAATAATCGAGTAAATATGGTAGGATTTAGTGTTAGGTTGAGAAATCCTTTAACTACATTAAAAGATACAAAATCTTCTTCATCTGTTAAATACGTTCCAATTTTGTTAGCTACTTCCTCCGGTTTTTGTTTCACTAACTTAACCAAAGGAAAAACTACCAAGGTATAATCTCCTTCAAATTCTTCTTTAGTTATTTGTATTTCAACATCTTCAACTTGTATTTGAAACAGACTCTCAATTGCTTTTATGCATTGTTCTTTTATATAAGATTTTAGGTTCATTATTTTAAATTAGCATTGAATTCACAAATTTAGGGATTTCCCTTAAAAATGTAACTTTTTATCAGACAACAATTAAAAATGAATTCGTAAGCCTCTATTTGATTATACTAACAAAGTATGGATAAAAGCATTCTTACAGCAACTTTTTGATTGTTCTCGATAAAAAATTATAGAAAACTAAATGTTGGCTGCAATTACAGGATTGCCTGCTCCCATGCTTTTTTGCATTTTTTCCATCGCTGTTATTAAATCTCCGATCATGTGTCCTTCTTTAAAACCGCAATCTTGTGGTACTACTATTCGTTGTACTCCCTTTTGATTAGGCATACCTCCACTTAGTATGCCCCATGTGCCACCAATAGTTAAAGCGCCTGCTCCTATCGTTCCTATGCTTCCTCCTATTCTACTTCCGATAGGGCCCAGAACAGAACCTCCAATACCTCCTAATACAGGTAATGATGGAGATAACAATACGGCACCGGGCAAAACTATTTCTCTATTATCCTGTACTGCATTTAATGGAT
>NZ_JAMBJZ010000034.1:0-19857 GCF_025291155.1 Apibacter sp. | reverse complement strand
AAAAAGCGTATTTTTTATTATACGTTTATTATTATGCATTAATTATAAATTAGTAGTCAGTTTCTAATAGCTCTTATAATTATAAAAAAATAATAATATTTTAAGCTATATTATATATATTTTTTAACAATTTTTCTAAACCATATATTTTTTTCTTCAGAATAACCATATTTATGTCCATATTCATCTCCACCTTTTGAATCTACATTGTTAATTAATATAGCTGTTTTATGATCATTAAATTTACCATCTTTTATAAGTTGAGCTAAAGTTTCTAACAATTTCTTTTTCAAATAATTCGCACGTATTAAAAACACAACTAAATCAGAATAATTATTTATTAATAGAGTGTCTGTTACTACCCCTACTGGAGGTGTATCCACAATAACATAGTCATAATTATTTTTACGCCCATATTCAATAATATGAGCAAATCTCCCGTTCATTAATAATTCAGCAGGATTAGGAGGAATTTTTCCCGAAGGAAGTATATCAACATTTAAAGGTGTAGCAAATTGTTTAATAAATGGGTAAGTAGCCTGTATTATCTTAGATGATAAAAAATCAAAGTCTTCATCTTCACCATTCATTGATAAATATTCAGAAATACCTTCATATTTACCTAAAATACCTAGATTATCTCTAACTTTAGGCTTACGAATATCAGCCTCAATTAACAATATTTTTTTATTAGCTAAAGCTAATGTAAATGCTAAATTTATTGATACAAATGTTTTTCCTTCTCCACTTATTATTGATGTAATGTAAACACATTTTGTAAGGGATTCATTATTAGCAAGTAAAAAATTAACGTTAGTACGCAATATTCTAAATGCCTCGGCAGAAGAGGAATTAATACTTTGAATATCAACTATACCCGTATTAGTATCTGCTTTAGGTAAATATCCTATAAAAGGTAAATTATCAACAAATTTTTCTATATCTTTTTTTGATTTAATTTTATCATCAAAAAAGAAAAATAAGTATATAATTCCCATAGGAATAATCAATCCTATCATAGCCGATATAAAAATAATAATTACGGACTTCGGATAAACTGGTGTTTTAGAATAAAATGCTTTATCTACAATTTTTACTACATTTGGAGTTGAGGCCGTTGCAATTTCTGTTTCTTCTCTTTTCTTTAGTAATAATAAATATAATGCTTCTATAGTTTGTTGTTTTCTAAAAATATCTTTAAAACCTCTTTCTTTAGCTGGTAATTCTGAAATCTTATTTGTAACTTGCCCTATTTGCTTTTGCAAATTTCCAATTGCAATGCTTGTAGAATTTTTATAATTTCTTAAACTTTGTTTCAAATTATTATTATAATCACGAATCTGTATATCTAAATTTTTTACCATAGGGTTTTCATCGGTTGAACTTTTTAGCAATTTATCTCTTTCAAGTACTAATTTATTAAATTCATGTGTGGCTGAAATCAATGAAGCATCTGTAAGTCCAATGTTTGAAGGTAGTAAAGAATTATTATTGGAAGAGATAAAGTTTTCCATGTAATCAATTAAATTTAATTGTATGGAGTATTGCTTTAATTGTTCCTCTAATCTCAAAGATTCATTAACTTCTTTTCGGCCTTCTGTCTCTACATCAACTATTTTTTTACCTGATTTATATTTTTCCATGTTATCATCTGTAGAGCTCAAATCTTTTGAGATTAATGATAATCTGTCATTTATAAATGATATTGTATTTTGACCTATTTTAACTTTATCGTCAATAATATCCTCTTGCAATTGTGTAACTAAAAGATCAATTACTTTATTAGCATTTTCAGGCAAAATACTTTTCAAACCTAAATTTATTATATTTCCATTCTTGGAAGCAATTTCTACTTCAATAGAATTAATATAGCTTAAAGTAGCTTCGATAAGTGGTTTGATTGTTATAAAAATTTTATCTCCAGATTCTGATAATGGATTACGTAGGAAAATTATTTCTCCAAATGCAAATTTAACCGGCTCACCAAAATTGCCTTTGATCGTTTCTGTAGTTGTAATATCTTTACAAATAAATTGATTATTTTTATTAACAGTAACCTCAAGATATATCGATTTGTTTATTAAAAACTTGGATTTTTCATCAACAAATTTTATATAAACACTTGCATCCTCTTTATATATATTTTTAGATATAAAACCTTTTTTTTCATTGTATTGTACATTAAGATCTAACTTATCAATAACTTTAGAAACCAATCTACGCGATTTTAACATCTCTATCCAATCATCTAATTTACTAGTTGATAAATCGGAAAAATCAGACATATTATTAGTTAAACCTGATATGATCAAATTTTCATGATTGCCGGTATTTATAAGTATTTTAGACTCTGACAGATATTTTTTTGGAGTAAATAGTAGATATAAATATCCTAATCCGGTTGCTAAAATCATTGAAAGGATTATCCATCTCCAATATCTTAAGAAATATAAAGCTATTTCTTTTACGTCTAATTCTTCTTCATTTTCCGAATATGAGCTTTTAGCATTTTTTTCCATAATATAAACTTATTAACGTGTAAGAACAGATATAACCGAAATGATTATCCCCGCTAAAGATATAAAAACAGAGGTAGTTGCGCTATACGCTGAAGAGTTAGTTTTTGCTCCATTAGGATGAACGTAAATCACGTCATTTTGAGATAAATAATAAACCGGAGATTTAAAAAGTTCATTAGATGTCAAATCAACATGTGTAAATATCTTTTTTCCATCTTTATCACGAATTACAATAATATCTTTTCTTTTACCATATATGGTTAGATCACCAGCTAACCCTAGTGCTTCCAATAAAGTAATTTTCTCATTGGAAAGTGTATATGTCCCCGGTTTCGATACTTCACCTAAAACTGTAATTCTAAAATTTGAAATATGTATATTTACTGAAGGATCTTTTATATAGACTTTCAATTTGTTCCTCATAAAATCCATAGCTTGAGATCGAGTTAATCCCCCTAATTTTATTTTTCCAAGAACTGGAAAATCAATTTCCCCATTTTCATCGATTAAATATGTTTTTAATCGCGGATTCGTTGATGTTATGCTTTCTGAACCGGAAGCATTTGTATTATATGGACTTTGTTGATTAAATGGTAATGTTGATTCTAAATCTAATGCTGAAACTGTTATAATTAGCATATCATCCGGTTTCAATGTTGGAGTATATTTATAAACCTCATTTAAAATCGTCTCATCTCCTTGGAAATAATAAAGATTTTTTTTTGAAGCACAAGATATTAAGCTAAAAATTAAAAACAAAATTAGTAAAGAAACCAAATAAGAACTAGTTTTTTTCATCTTTTATTAGTTTATAACTTTCAATATATTTGAAAAATAAATAGATATATTTAGAATGATTAAGGACATTTTTTTACTCAATATATTTTAATATTTGCAAACAACCTGTATTTTATCAATAATTATTCATTAATAAATATAATATAAATCTCTTAAAAAGCATATATCTTATTTTAGGAAGCCAAAAATAGTTTATTTTATTAATAATTTCAAAATATATTTTAACTTTTAAGCTAAATTTTCTATAATTTATACAAAAAAAGCATATATATTAATATTAATTCTTATAATAAAAAGATTAATAAAATTAAAAAAACATATGTTATTTTATATTTATAAAACTATAAATATAAAATAAATATATTAAATTTTATTATTTATTTTTTTGTTTTATACATTAAATTTATCATTCCATCGGCAGCTCCAATTTTAGGAACATGGATACGCGTTGAATGAGCGAATTTCATTATTGAACTATATATTAACAGGGCAGGTACAATTACATCAGCTCTATCTGGTTTCATATTAAATTTTTCAATTCTTTCTTCATAAGTTAATTTCTTATATAATTCATATTTTTGATGTATATAGGAGGCAGAAAGAAATTTACCTTCTTTTTTTCCGGAGTTTTTAAATATAAAATTAATATTTCCTCCCGAACCTATTAGATCTACAGATTTTCTATCAGTTATTTTCATTACCCAAGGTTTAATAACATTTATAAGATAATTTTCATCAACCTTTTTATCCAACAACCTCACCGTACCAATTGGAAAAGACTGACTATCTAGCACTTTACCTTTATTTAACAATGATATTTCCGTACTCCCCCCCCCTACATCTACAAATAAATAATAATTATCCGAATTGAGAAAATTTTTAAGTTCCGAGCTAAATATAATCCTAGCTTCCTCCTCTCCAGATATAATATCTATTTTAATTCCACTTTTGTCTTTTATAAAATCTATAACTTCCTTCGAATTAGAAGCTTCTCTCATAGCTGAAGTTGCAAAAGCTCTATATTTATCAACATTATATACATTCATTAAGAGTTTATAAGCCGTCATAGCCTCATTTAATCTAATCATTGTTTTCTTAGATATTTTTTTATCAGTAAAAACATCTTGACCTAATCTAATAGGTACACGTACTAAACTTGTTTTATTAAATGTTATGGTTCCTTTGTTATCATAAATGGTATTTATGAGTAGTCTAACTGCATTGGAACCTATATCTATGGCGGCATACGTTGCTATATTCATTATTTATTTAACTCTTTAATATATTGATAAATGGTTTCTTGAGAACGGTTTCTTCTTTTTCTATTTTTTTGATAAGGTTCTTCAAAACCTTCTTTAATCAAACGTCCTTTAACATTATCATTAAAACCAAGTTCGAAAATCTTCATGATTTCTTGTTTATTTTTTAAACTGCTTACCGGACAAGCAACTTCAACTCTATGATCTAAATTTCTTGCCATAATATCTGCTGAAGAAATATATATCAAATCATCACCTCCATTTTTAAACCAATATACCCTTGGATGCTCTAAAAATTTATCTACAACACTAATTATTCTTATATTATCACTTAGTCCTGGAACTTGAGGGATTATTGAGCAAATTCCTCTGACTACCATTCGAACTTCCACTCCCTCTTTACTTGCTTCATATAAATGATCTATTATTTCCTTATCGCATATGCTATTTACCTTGATATTAATTTGTGCAGGCAAACCGCTTTTTTTATTTTTTATTTCCCGTTCGATACCTAAAATTAATTTACGACGAATTCCCCATGGACTTACAGCAATATCCTTATAATGCTTAACTAAATAATTCGCATTAAAAAAATCAAATACTTGATCTACTTGCTTTACAATAACTTCATTAGCTGTAAAAAGTGTAAAATCTGTATACAATCTTGCTGTTCCTTCATGAAAATTTCCTGTTGATATAAATGCATATTTAGTTGCAGCACCCCTTTGAGGTTCTCTTTCAACAATTCCTATTTTAGAATGAACCTTTAAACCTGGGACTCCAAAAATAACTTTTACTCCCTCATCCTGAAGTTGTTTTGACCATTTTATATTATGAGCTTCATCAAATCTCGCTCTAAGTTCTAAGACTGCAGTTACTTCTTTTCCATTCCTTGCTGCATTAAGAATTGCGCTTAGAACTTGAGAATCACTAGCTACTCTGTAAATGGTTATCTTTATTTTTTTTACTTTAGGATCTATAGCTGCCCCTCTTAAAAATTTTAAAAAAACAGAATAATCATAATATGGAGCATATAATAAAGTATCTTCTTTGGCAAATGCTTTAAAATAATTTTTTTCTCCTTTTAAAATTTTAGGAATTACCGGTTCAATTTTTTTATATTCAAGATCTTTTCTACCTAAAGTAGGAAACTTCATAAAATCTTTTTTATTATGATATTTACCTCCAGGCGCCAAACTATCAAATTCATCTAGATCGAACATTTTCTTCAGGAAACGAAGAGTTTTGGAATCAATAGTTTTATCATATACTAAGCGAACGGGCAACCCTTTTAATCTCTCTTTTAGAGCTACAGCTATACTATCTACATAACTAACTTGCACATCATTATCAATGGATAGGTCAGCATCCTTTGTTAATTTTATAGATTTTCCTTCAATAGTTTCAAACTTAAAAAACTGGAAAATATCTTTTAAGTGATAGCGAATTATATCTTCCAAGAATATAACATAATGTTTATCATTAATATCCGGTAAAACTAAAAATCGAGAAAATCTATCTGAAGGAACTTCAATGAGGGCATATTGTTGATTACCATTCTTTTTAGTCATGGTAACTATTAAGTAAAAAACATTGTCTCTAAGATTAATGGTTTTATCACCTTCTTTCCAATATAAGATAGTTAAATTATGACTTAGTTTATTTTCAAAAAAATCTTGAACATAAGATTTTAAAGACTCAGGCAAAGTCTTATCATCTACTAATAAAGTTTTTTCTTTTGCCAGCTCTCTAATTATTTGTTCATATAATTTATCATATTTTTCTTGTTGATGAGCAACCGTCATATTAATTTCTTCCAACAGGTTAACATCTTCCTGATTTTCAACTATATTATTATATTTCCTATTGAATTGAACCATTCTTGCTATATAAGCATATCTCACTTTATAAAATTCATCCAAATTATTCGAATATATTCCTAAGAAACGTAATCTTTCCAATAAAGGATTTTTCTTGTCCATTGCCTCTTGAAGCACTCGAGAATTAAATTTAAGCCAACTTATTTCTCTATTAATGTAACGATAATTGGATTTATCCATGACTTAAAAATTTGATATATTATATAATTGAAAATTTACTTTATTATCAAACGGATTAAAAAAAACAATCCATAAAATTTATGGATTGTTTTGACATTATTCTATTATTTTCTGCTAATCATATCATTTAAAACGTTAACAGATTCTCTAAGGTTAAAATCTTTTTTCATTCCCTTATACCAATCTTCCCGTTTAGCCTTTAGGACAGTATCTGTTTTAAATTTGACGAGTTCATAATCAGGAGCTTCAACTTTTATTTTGGCATCGAAATTTGTTTCCTTTTCAAATATTTTTCCTTGATCTCTTCTTTTAGTCATTTCCTGCATAAATTTTTCATATTTAAGAGGAATTTTATCTATTTTATCTAATTCTTTAGTCCATTTACCGGCTTTCTCTATAGATGAAATATAAGTACTTCCTTTTAATCTCTCTTCACTCTGTGACTTTAAATATTGATAATCAATTTTAGGAGTACCTTGCCAAATTGTGTATTTAGTAGAAGGAATTTGATCCCAAGGTAAGGCGAACTCTTGTGATTTTTCAAATATATCGGAATAAGAAAAAATACCAGGGATGATAATATCTGAAGTTACCCCTTTCAATTGTGTAGAACTACCGTTTATTCTATAGAATTTTTGAATCGTTATTTTTAAAGCTCCGAATTTATCATCTTCCATACCAAATCTATTTAAAGGAATAATAGTTTGTACAGTACCTTTACCATACGTTTGTAAAGGACCGACTACAACTGCTCGTTTATAATCCTGCATTGCGCCGGCAAGAATTTCAGAAGCAGAGGCTGAAAGTTCGTTAGTCATTAAAATTAAAGGACCATCCCATACAATATCTTTTTCTTTACTTTTCAAAACTTTAATTTCTCCGCTTGCATCTTTAACTTGTACCACAGGGCCTTTACCTACAAATAAACCGGCTATATCCACAACTTCGGAAAGTGAACCTCCGCCATTATTTCTAACATCCATAATTAATCCAATAATACCCTGTTTTTTCAATTCAAGAATTTCCTTTTTGACATCATCGGAACAATCTCGCCCCTTACTGTTATTTTCCAGGTTTACATAAAATTCGGGTAAGTACAATATACCAAATTTATTCCCTTTATCGTCAGTAATAATAGCGCTTCTAACAAAGGTTTCCTGAATTTCAATTTCTTCCCTTACTAATGAAACCGTTTTTGTACTTCCGTCTTTTTTTTCAATAGTTAATACAACAGTAGTTTTTTCTTCACCTCTTATTAATCGAATGGCATCATCTAACAACATTCCTACAACACTAATTGGGGTTCCTTTCTTGCCTTGTTGTACTTTGATAATTTTATCTCCTGCTTCAATTTCTTTAGATTTCCATGCTGGACCGCCTATTACCAATTCTCTAATTGTTGGATATCCTTTAACATCTTGTAAGGTAGCTCCGATACCAATTATTTTACCGCTCATGGACGAATTAAAGTTTTCTTTATCTTTTGGTGAAAAATAAGTTGTATGAATGTCAAATACTTCCGTATAAGCATTTACAAAAATGGAGAATAAATCCGATTTTTTTCTCAACTTTACCTGCCTAAAATATTCTGATAAATTTTCTTGGACTTTTTTAACAGATTCCTTTTGTAATTCTTCTTTAGTTTTAGCCTTATTTAATTTTTTAGAGTCTTTATCTTTATCAGAATTCTCTAATAACTCCTTAACGTCATTTATACTATCTTTCTCTTTTTGACCGTTAAATATTTCTTGTAAAATTCGATATTTTATATATGACTTCCAATATTGTTTTGCCTGATCTTTATTCTTAGGAAATTTTCTTTTTTTATCATCGGTATAAAAATAATCGTCATTAGTAAAAGTTATTGGCTTACTAAAAATATCATTTACATATTCTTCAGTTTCATTAATCCTTTTATACAAACGATCAATACTCAAATGATAAAATGATACATCATTTCTAATAAACATATCACTCATTTTATCTTTATATTTAGAAAATTCCTCCATATCTGATTCTAAAAAATACCTTTTGAAAGGATCTAAATCTTCTATATATTTTTTATAAACATCCTTTGAATAAGATATATCTAAATCCTTAGGTGAATAACTGTAAAGCAGTACTTCTTTAACTCTTTTAAATATTTCCTTTTCCCTATCGTCCTGAGAAGAAGCATTAAAGCAAAACACCAATAGACTCATGGAACATAGAGATAAAAATATCCAGGTTTTTTTTAAATTAAGCATCGGGTTATGTATATTATTTATAATTTTAAAAAATAAATTCAAAGATAATATATTTTTACAAGGAAAAATCTTAGTTTTGTTATAAATTTTGAAATATTATTAAAATTCAATGGAAAAGCCTTTAATATTAGTAACCAATGATGATGGGATTCACGCCCCTGGCATTCGTGAGCTCATTGATATAATGAAAGAACTTGGGGAAGTCTATGTAGTTGCTCCAGATAAACCGCAAAGTGGAATGGGACATGCTGTAACCATTCATTCCACTATTCGAGCCGAAAAAATATTTATTGAAAATGATACTCAAAGAGAATGGGCTTGTAGCGGAACACCCGTTGATTGTGTAAAATTAGCCGTCGATCAACTATTACCAAGAAAACCAGATATATGTGTTTCTGGCATTAATCATGGCTCTAATTCCTCAATTAATGTAATTTATTCAGGAACTATGTCTGCTGCTATTGAAGGTGGAATTGAAGGAATACCTTCAGTAGGATTTTCTCTCTGTGATTTTTCGGATACAGCTAATTTTAAGGCTGCAAGAAAATACATTAAATCTATTTGTGAAAATATTTTAAAAAATGGTTTACCTGAGGGAATAGTTTTAAATGTGAATATTCCTAAAGCGGAAGAAAAAGAAATCCATGGTATTAAAATTTGTAGACAGGCAAATGCTCATTGGAATGAAGAATTTGAACGTAGAATTGATCCTAAAGGAAAAACGTATTATTGGATGACCGGGAAATGGTGTAATATGGATAAGGGGGATGACACAGATGAATGGGCGTTGAATAATAATTATATAAGCATTGTTCCGGTACAATTTGATCTAACAGCTTTTCATTTTATTGAAAAAATAAAACAATGGAATTTTGAATTGAAATAATTAAATTTATTTCTACTATAAATTCAATATATTGAAATGTAATAAAAGAAAGTAATTGATTAATATATGATAGTCGTTATTGGAATTTGTATTTTTGCCATAGCAGGCGTAATATTATTTGCTTTTTTAAATAATAAAAAGTAAAATACTCCATACAATCATTAATTTTTGTATTGATTTCTAATGTTTCAAGTTCCTTTCAGCTTTTGGAAATAAAAATATTCTATTCAATACCCCCATACCTATAGTCATCCAATCATTTCCGCAATTTATTTCTATTGTTGAAAAATAACCATAATCTTATTACATGAATATAAGTGTCCATAAAACTATCAACAAATTTTTCCGATAAATCGGATACCAAAATTTTAGTAAGTTAGGCGATAAATTTAATGTTGAGATTATCCATATTTTTTATTTTATTCTCAATCAACCGATTCATTGTTGAAATAAATTTATCTTCAATAAACGTTCTATGTATTATTTCATCTGGATTTGATATGAAATAAATAAGTCAAAAGAAAAAAATATTAAATGAAACTGAAAAAAGCTTAACAAAATAATCTAAACTCATGATTTAAATTTTCATTTTAATTTACATAAATCAAATTCATAACGTTTAAAATTTATCATTTTTATATAATTAAATCATTTTACATTTGTTTAACCGTTATCATAAAATAATATTATTTAAAACTATATTAAGATAAAAAATAGATTATTATTGATCAACAATTTTGCACAAGATAAAATCAAATAATTTTTCTGATAAAAATTTAAATAAAACTCATATTTTTGTATAAATAATAGAAAATGACTAAATATAATTTTGATCAAATCATAGAGAGAAAAAATACTGATTCTTTAAAGTTTGGTGTTTTAAAAGAAAGGTTTGGTAGAGATGATTTAATACCACTTTGGGTTGCCGATATGGATTTTCAATCTCCTCCGGAATTAGTTGAGACTATGATTGAAAGATCAAAAAACGGTATATTCGGGTATCCTTTTGTTTCTAAAGAATATTTCCAGGCAATTATTAATTGGCAATGGAAACAACATCAATGGAAAATAGATAAAGAAGAGATTAGCTATTTACCTGGTATTGTTAAAGGAATTGCTTTTATAATAGACGTTTTTACTGAAAAAGGAGATCAAGTTATAATACAACCTCCGGTTTATCATCCCTTTAGAATCGTCACCCAGCTCCATGAAAGAGAAGTGGTTAATAATCCATTAATTTTAGATGGGAATCAATACAAAATGGATTTTGAAGGATTGGAAAAAATTATAACTGATAAATGCAAACTATTGTTATTATCTAATCCGCACAATCCCGGAGGTAGAGTTTGGAATAAAGATGAATTGAAAAAACTAGCTGAAATTTGTTCTAAAAATAATATATTGGTAGTTTCAGACGAAATACATTCGGACTTGGTACTTAATGGAAATAAACATACTCCTTTCGCAACTGTTTCTAATGAAGCAGAACAAAATAGCATTACATTAAATGCACCTTCTAAAACATTTAATATTGCAGGATTAGTTACCTCCTACTCTATTATAAAAAATAAAAATTTAAGAGAACGTTACCATCAATATTTAATCTCTAATGAACTTAATCAAGGGAGTATATTTTCCTATTTAACTTTACAAGTAGCTTATGAAAAAGGCGAAGAATGGATGAATGAGTTAAAGACATATATTGAAGAAAATATAAAATTTGTTGATGAATATCTTAAAACACATTCTTCAAAAATTAAAGTTATAATTCCCGAAGCTTCATTTCTTATCTGGCTGGATTGTAGAGAATTAAAACTTTCTCAAAAAGAATTAAATTCATTATTTATAAATAAAGCCCATTTAGCATTAAATGATGGTGCCATGTTTGGAAAAGAAGGAAATGGATTTATGAGAATGAATGTAGGATGTCCTCGTTCAACATTGGAAAAAGCTATAAAACAATTAGTGAATGCGTTAAATTAATTCGTTAAATAAAAAACAAGCGTAAAAACCTTATAATATTTCATCAATAATAATTCCCTGATTTACCAAATTGAATTATTATTTGCTCCTTCTATTTATTGAATGAATGAAAACGTAGAAAATTTATAAGCTCTTCAATAAATGTAAAAGTGTATATTGTTTCATTTTTATCAATTAAATGATATATGGATTTTTTTTCTGATATACGAATAGGCGCTTGATCAGAAATAGTATATTGATTTTTTACCAGAGCCTTTTTCAACCAATACATTGCCTGTGAATTTCCTATTAATTGTACCTCCTTCTTTTTATCGGAATACAAAAAGTTATATTCGTTTGTTTGATAATTAAAAAACATATCACCTGTAACAAAATAATTAAATATATTATGATTTTTAGCAATATCTTCAGTATACCCTGCATATAAGACACTATCTTTAATAAACCATAATTTATCCGAAACTGTTAGACCCAGTGCCAGATCATGAGAGGTAAATAAAATTGCTTTTTCCTTTTCATTAGCATAATTTCTAATTATTTTCATCAATTCCAACTTATTTTCCATATCTAAATGAGAAGTTGGTTCATCTAGTATTAACAAAGGACTATCCTGTACTAATGCTCTAGCAATCATAACTTTTTGCAAATTACCATCGGACAGTTTATTAATGTTATACTCTTTATAGTTATGCAACCCTAAAATATGAATAACATGCTCAATAGTTTCCATCTCTTTTTTCGAAAGTCGTTGATACCAAGTTTTATACGGATATCTACCTAAAATGATTAAATCAAAGACTCGCAAATTTGGATTATTGAGAGCTTTAGAAAGTACTACCGCAATATATCTTGCAATTTCATTATTTGAAATTTCAGATACATTTTTTTCCTCAATTATTATATTGCCTTTTAATAAGGGAATTTCTCCATAAATTGTCTTTAATAAAGTTGTTTTACCACAACCATTTTTACCTGTAAGCAATAATATTTCTCCTTTTTTTATGGATGTATTAATATTACTAAGAATCGGCGATCGATATCCGATTGAAAGATTTTCTAATCTTAATACAGTTTTAGTTTTTGTTTTCAAAGGTTTAATTATTAATTCTGTCTTTTAAAATTATAAACAATATAGTAGGTACACCAATCAAAGATGAAAGAATATTTACAGGCAATTGCGTATAAATCATAATAAGGTTAATCAACAACATAAATTTACTCCCTACCAAAATATTTAAGATAATCTGTATCCATAATGCTGAAGGATTTCCTATTTGCCTACAAAAATGAGGTATTATAATACCAACAAATACAATAGGTCCCAACATTGCAGTTGTACTTCCGGTAAGAAAACAAACAGCTATCAAAACAGTAATTTTAAGATGTGTCAAGTTTACCCCTAAAACCTTTGCATATTCTTCACCCATTAAGTAACCTATTAACTTTCTTACCGATAAAAAAGCTGCAAAAAGTCCAACAATAGTACAGATAGCATAAACAAAAATTTGCACCCTAGATAACCCCTCAAAAGAACCGAAAGACCAAAATACATATTGTTTTAAAGACTCCGATTGGGAATAAAATTGTAAGATGCTAATTAAAGATCCGCAAAAGGAAGATAAAAGAAATCCAATAATAATAAAAGTAGAAATACTATTTATCCCCTTAGCCATAAATAACAGCAATATTGAAGCAAATAATGCACCCACAAAAGCACACGCTATAACTAACCAACCGCTCAGCCATTGATAATTAATAAAAAAAATAGTTCCTCCGCAAAAAATCATCAATGCCACTGCAAGAGCTGATGCCGAAGTAATACCTAATACAGAAGGCTCTGCTAATGGATTCTTAAATAATTCTTGCAATAAAAATCCGCTTACCGGTAGAGATATACCTGCTAAAACAACCGCTAAAGATCTATTAAGACGATAAGATATAATTAAATTTTTAGTTTCTTCCTCGGCAAAAAAAAGATCATGTAAAGTTATATTTTCATAGCCGGTCAATAAATTAACCAAAAATAAAACCATACAGCATATCACAAGTAAAATTATAAGCAATAAGAATCTTTTGGTAAACATAAATACAAATATAAAAATAACCACATCTTTTATTACTGATAATTTATAAGATTATGTAATCAAATTAGTACTTTTGCAGTGAATTTATAACTCTTATGCCCGATTATATTGATTTTTTTCAGAAATTATTAGGAACAGAACATTGTATATATGACGAAGAAAGTCTTGAGTATTATTCTTACGATCATACTGAAAACTTAAGATTCAAACCATTATTAGTCGTCAAGCCTAAAAACACAGATCAGATTTCACAAATTGTTAAATTCTGCAATGAAAAAAATTTACCTATAACAACGCGGTCAGCCGGAACGGGGCTTATGGGTGGGGCTTTGGCTATACATGGAGGAATAATCTTATCCATGGAAAGGTTAAATAAGATTATTAATATAGATATTCAAAATTTTCAAGTAACCGTTGAAGCCGGTGTCATCAATTATCATCTACAACAGGCATTAGAACCCTACGGATTATTTTATGGGCCGGATCCATCAAGCTGGGGAAGTTCATACATAGGTGGTAATATAGCAACTAATGCTGGAGGATTACGAGCAGTAAAATATGGTGTTACATCCGCCGCAGTATTAAATTTGGAAGTAGTCCTTCCCAATGGGGAAATTATATGGACAGGAGCCAACACACTTAAAAATTCTACCGGTTATAACCTTACTCAATTGTTTATAGGTAGTGAAGGTACCTTAGGCATAGTAACTAAAGCAGTATTAAAAGTTCTTACAAAACCTAAAACAGATATAACACTTCTTATACCGTTTCATAACCTGGAAGATTCTGCAAGAGCCGTAACCGAAATATTTAATAATGGACTTTCTCCTTGCTCTCTTGAACTTATGGAAAGAAATGCACTCGAACAAGTGCTTTTACACCTAAAGGATAACTCAATTTTATTACAAGAAAATGTTCAGGCCCATTTACTAATTTGTTACGACGGCGAATCGCAAGATGAGCTTTTACCGCTGGTAGAAAAAACTATATCCGTAGTTGATAAATATCCTACCGAAGAAATTTATTATGCCGATAATGATACAGATAAAAATCGTTTATGGGAAATACGAAGAAAAGCTGCTGAAATTGTAAAAGCAAATGGATACACCATTGAGGAAGATACGGTAGTACCAAGAGCTAAATTACCGCAACTCATAAAATTTGCTCATCAATTAGCAGAAAAAAATAATGCTAAAGTGGTATGTTACGGGCATGCAGGAGATGGTAATTTACACATACGATTCAACCATCCGGTTTATAAAAATTCCTATCAGAACCCTGTCATACACGCTATGCTTAACGAATTATTCAAATACATCCATACACTAGGAGGCACAATATCCGGAGAACATGGCATTGGAATGCTCCAAAAATCTTTTCTTACCATTGTTTTTTCGGAAGCAAACCTTCAAATACAAAAAAACATTAAAAAAGCATTAGATCCTAATAATATTATGAATCCTGGAAAATTAATTCCCGATTAATTAAAAGAAATACTATTTATATTACCAAATTTTTAATGTAAATACTTATAATTTAATAAACAAAATAGTGAAAAAAGTCGAATTAGAATTTTCGAAATTAATTGAAAAAAATCAGGGAATCATTCATAAAGTTTGCAGGATATATGCAAATAATGATGATGATTCTCAAGATTTATTTCAAGAAATTCTATTACAACTTTGGAAATCTTATAAAAGTTTTCAAGGAAATTCTAAATTCACAACATGGATGTATAGAGTTGCACTAAATACAGCAATTACTCTTTTTAGGAAGTCAACCAAAACTATCAACACGCAAGAGCTAGACAATACTCTGTATAAAATCTCCGAAAATGATGATTTCAGTGAAAAGCAAGAACAAATTAATAGACTTTATGATGCTATCAAACAATTATCTGAAATTGAACGAGCACTAGTTTTATTATATCTAGAAGATTTATCTTATAGAGAAATTTCTGAGACATTAGGTATCACAGAAGTTAATGCACGCGTAAAGATGAATCGTGTTAAAACCAAATTAAAAGAAATAATGAATAAAAATGAAGAATGAATTGGATATAGACAGCTTAAAAAAATCATGGCAAAAACAAGATGATACCAATCAATATTCTCAAGCAGAACTACTATTGATGTTAAACAAAAAATCTCGTAATAATGTCAAATACATAGTTATTATAAGTGTTATCGAATTTATAATTCTAATGACCTCTCTCCTTTTCACAGCAGCAGATATGGATCTCATCATACCCAACTTAGGAGGTGAAGCTTTGAATGTATATATTCGAAATTATCATATAAGCCGATTGCTCGTCTATTTTAACTTAATTACATCTATTGGATTTATATTTTATTTCTATAGATGTTATAAAAAAATTAATTTACTTTATTCCACTAAAAATTTAATTAATAATATTCTTAAATTTAGAAAAAGTGTAAACTGGTTTATATTTATAAATATTTTGCTTGGAATAATTATACTTATATTAACAGGTTTTTATGAATTTATGTATGGAAAAAGATTAGATTCAATTTTCAAACCTTCCAATATTTTGAATATAGATAAAATTCGTCTCAACTTAACATATCCTAATAATATATTAGTATTTATCATCGTTTGTATAATATTATTTTTAATTATTATAGCATATTATCTTTTGATATATGGTATTTTACTTAGAAATTTAAAGAAAAATCTCAACGAAATAAAAAAATTAGAAATAGATGATAATTAATTTTATAAACAGTATAAAAGAGAGAGATACGTAGGAAAATTTTTTATAAAACCACATACAATATTCAAATTGTTTCTTATTTTTTATTATAAGTTAAAAATCGTATTTTTGCACATATTTTTTTATTGATAAGGATATGAATCAAAATACTCAATATACCGAGGATAATATCAAAACTCTCGAATGGCAGGAGCATATACGTATCCGTCCTGGAATGTATATTGGGAAATTAGGTGACGGCTCTTCTCCGGACGATGGTATTTATATTCTCTTAAAAGAGATTATAGATAATTCCATTGATGAATATGTAATGGGAGCCGGAAAAAAAATTGATCTTCACCTTGAAAATAATATTATAAAAATAAGAGACTACGGAAGAGGAATTCCCCTGGGAAAAATGGTAGATGCTGTTTCCAAGATGAATACAGGAGGAAAATATGATTCCAGAGCGTTTAAAAAATCTGTAGGATTAAACGGTGTGGGGACAAAGGCCGTGAATGCATTGTCTTCTTATTTCAAAGTAAAATCCGTTCGTGATGGATTTTCCAGATATGCAGAATTTTCACAAGGAGTTATTACGATCGAAAGTCCTGAAACTGAATCTAAAGAAAGAAAAGGTACGGAAATTTCTTTTGAACCTGATTCTACCATATTTGGGAATTTTAAGTTTAGAAAAGAATACATAGACAAAATGCTTAAAAATTATGTCTATCTCAATCCTGGACTAAAAATTTTCTTTAATGGAGAAGAATATTATTCGGAAAATGGTTTACAAGACCTTCTTCAAGACAACATAGAAGGAGAAACTATTTATCCCATTATACATTTAAAAGATGAGGATATAGAAATAGCTTGCACGCATAGCGAACGTTCACAATCCGAAGCTTATTTTTCATTCGTAAATGGGCAACATACAACTCAAGGAGGAACTCATTTAAATGCATTTAAAGAAGCTTTTGTAAAAACTATACGCGAATTCTATAATAAAAATTATGATGCTTCCGATATTAGAAAATCTATAATAGCCGCAGTTTCAATTAAAATTATTGAACCGGTTTTCGAATCACAAACCAAAACTAAATTAGGAAGTAGTGAAATGGGGCCTGATTTACCTACGATTCGTACATTTATGAATGATTTTTTAAAAAAGCACTTAGATAATTTCTTACATAAAAATCCTGAGGTAGCAGAAGTATTACAAAAAAAAATAATAATTTCCGAAAAAGAACGAAAAGAGCTTTCAGGAATTCAAAAACTAGCAAGAGAAAGAGCAAAAAAAGTAAGTTTACATAACAAAAAATTAAGAGATTGTCGCCAACATTATAATGATCAAAAATCTCAACGGAAACTTGAAACTACTATATTTATTACAGAGGGTGATTCAGCCTCTGGGTCTATAACAAAAAGTAGAGATGTTGAAACGCAAGCCGTATTCAGCTTACGTGGAAAGCCATTAAACAGTTACGGACTTACTAAAAAAATTGTATATGAAAACGAAGAATTCAATCTTCTACAATCAGCCTTAAATATTGAAATTAGTTTAGAAGACTTACGATATAATAATGTTGTCATAGCAACTGATGCTGATGTTGACGGAATGCATATTAGGCTTCTTATGATTACATTTTTCTTACAATTTTTCCCTGATTTAATTAAGAATGGACATTTGTATATACTTCAAACTCCTTTATTCAGGGTTAGAAACAAAAAAGAAACACGATATTGCTATACAGAAGAAGAACGCTTAAAAGCCATTGATGAATTGGGGAAAAATCCCGAAATAACCCGCTTTAAAGGTTTAGGAGAAATCTCTCCTGATGAATTTAAAAATTTCATCGGTAAAGATATTAAATTAGAACCTGTCATGTTAAGCAAGAATACTTCCATAGAAGAATTATTAGATTTTTACATGGGAAAAAATACGCAAACGAGGCAAGAATTTATAATTAATAATTTAGTAATTGATACTTTTTAGTGCAATTAAACTACAAAAACAGTATATGAATAATGACTTAAAAGCTACTTTCTTATGAAATTTCAAAACCCAAAAACTAAGAATAAAGTTGCAATCATTAATATTGTTATACTGATTATCTTTATTACCAGCTTTATATTTATATATTTGAACATTCCAGCTTTTGGTAAGAGTGATGAGTTTATTTTACTATTTAGTTTAATTATACTCCTTTATTTAACTTATTTAGGATGTCCATTCTTTAGGTATGATAGCGATGGAGAAACTTTAATTTTTGAAAATGAAAAATCTCTTCCAATTTCTTTTTTAGTGAAAGAATCTCTTTCAGATTTTCCTAAAAGAAAATTAATAAAATTTACTATAAAAAATAAACCTCTATTTAAAAAGGTTTTGGAAATTTACATATCCAGTAGACGAGTAAACACCGGATTATCTAAAGTTAATTTTGATATCTCATATTTAAATTCCAAACAGATAAGAGATATTAGAATTTCTCTGAATAAGGTAATTAATGAAAATAAAAAATAAATATTTCAATAACTTTAAAACCTTAAACAAATAGCCTTAAACAAATAATGAACGAAAACAGCCAAGAAAACGTAAAGAAAGAAAACCGAAACACTGAAACTATACAAAAAATATCTGGTATGTACCAGAATTGGTTTTTAGATTATGCTTCTTATGTTATTCTTGAAAGAGCCATTCCTTCTATATATGACGGTTTAAAGCCCGTTCAAAAAAGAATTCTCCATTCAATGAAAGAATTAGAGGATGGACGATATAATAAAGTAGCTAATGTGGTGGGAAATACTATGAAATATCATCCACATGGAGATGCAGCTATTACCGATGCAATTGTTCAAATAGGTCAAAAAGAGCTTTTAATTGATACGCAAGGAAATTGGGGTAATATTTATACAGGAGACGGTGCTGCAGCTGCCCGTTATATTGAATCACGTTTAACTCCTTTCGCTTTAGAAGTTGTTTTTAATCCTAAAACGACTGTATGGAAACCTTCCTACGATGGAAGAAACAAAGAACCGGAAAACCTACCTATAAAATTCCCTTTACTTTTATCACAAGGAGTTGAAGGAATTGCAGTTGGCTTATCTACAAAAATATTGCCTCATAACTTTTTAGAATTAATTGATGCATCCATTGCAATTTTAAAAGGAAAACCTTTTACCCTTTATCCCGATTTTCAAACAGGTGGATTAATTGATGTTGCTAATTATAATGATGGAGAAAGAGGAGGCAAAGTTAGAGCCAGGGCAAGAATATCAAATCCAGAAAAAGGACTGCTTCTCATCAAT
>NZ_JAMBJZ010000033.1:0-20103 GCF_025291155.1 Apibacter sp. | reverse complement strand
ATAATTTAGAATCAGGAACTTATTATGTATATGTTTATGGATATAAGAATGCTTATAAAGACAAAAAATGTTATGATTTAACTGTATATAATAAGACTCCTGACAAAAATATTAATAACGTCGATTTGCATTCTGATTTAAGTAATGAGAAAAATAAAAACTCTATAGTTATATATCCAAATCCTGTAACAGATATTATAAATATTAAAGGAATAGCTTCTGATTTACAAAAATCTACCACAGTAACTATACATGATAGAAATGGAAATGTAGTAAAAACTCTTCAAATAAATATAGAAGAAACCATCTCTATAAATGTATCAGATTTACCTCCAAATCATTATTTCTTACAGATTCAAAGTAAAATTTACAGGTTTATTAAAAAATAATAATTTTTATAATACTAAAAAAACCGAAAGAAATATCTTTCGGTTTTTTTATTTTGCAATCTAATCATGTCTTTTATTTTTATCGAAAAAATAGAGCATTATACCTACTCCTATTATACCTAATCCAATAATACTTTCTATTGGATGATTCTTAAAGGTAAAATATAATATATAAAAGCTAAACAGTAAAAAGGTGATTGGTAATAGTAAAAAAACGTTGCTTTTAAAAAAGACACGATCTTTTTTCTTTAAAAATAAGGAAGTACTTACCGCTGTCGTTGAAAGCAACTGGAGTACAAAAGCGGTATATATGAAAATTTCTTCAAATTTACCACTCAAAATAATAATAATACTAATCAACGTATGTGCTGCTATCGCCCATATGGGTATTTTATTTTTATTTTCTTTACCTAAGGATCGCCATAAATGATTTTCTTTAGCTGTTGCTTGAGTTACTCTAGACCCTACCCATAAATTAGCACTTATAGTTGCAATCAATTGTAAAGCAATAAAATAACTTATCCACTTTACTCCTTTAACACCTAATAAATTATAAAAAGCTATATTTGCGATATCTTCCTTTCCTTCCAATTGTTCAATAGAAGCATTTCTTAAAAACACAAAATTTACCAAGACATAACTTATGGTAACAAAAATAGTTCCGGTAATGATTGCTTTGGGAAGATTTATTTTAGGATTGTCAATCTCCTCCACAATATAAGATGCAGAATTCCATCCTGTATAAGCGTAAGTAACAAATACTAGTGAACTTGCAAAAGTAGGCAACATAATTTCTTGAGTCCACGAAGAATCAAATAATAGTGCATTGGATGAAGACGGCGCAAAACTGATTCCAATGATAACAAGCGAAATAATGAAAACAACTTTCAATAGGGCAAAAGTATTCTGAAAACGACTGCTTACTTTGAGGCTAAAACTTTGAAAAGAAGCAATTACAAGAATAATAAGTATGGCAAAAGTCTTTTCATTTTCTATTCCTAGATATTTAGTCATAGCCAAAGCTGACAAAGAAACCGGTCCTGAAAATCCTACAATTAAGGAAACCCAGCTTGAAACATATCCCATAACCGGATGATAAGTTCTTGAAAGATATATATAATCTCCTCCCGATTGTTTAAAATGAGCACCTAACTCTGCATATATAAAGGCTCCTATTAAAGCTAAAATACCTCCTGCAATCCATAAAAGAAGTAAAGTAATGGTATTATGAAGGTCTGTAATCTGATATCCCAAGCTGGTAAAGACACCGGTTCCAACCATATTGGAAATAACAATAGCTGTTGCTGTTTTCCAGCCAATTTTTTTCATTTTAGTTATTTAATAAAATTCTCTTAAAAATTCATAGTAAGTCTTGCAAACCAATTAGCACCGGTTGTACCCATTTGAACCGGAGCATATTTAAAAACATTATAATATGAATTTTCATAAATTTGTTTATCAGGAAAAACATCAAAAACATTATTTCCGCCAAGTGTAAATACCCAATCTTTATTAATCGTATAAGCAATACTAAAATCGGTTACCAACTTTGGATCATGATGTTGCACGCCTCCAAAAGGGTATCCATCCCTAGTAACTTTCCCAAAATAAGTATTTCTTATTAAAACATTCCATTTGGGTAAGCTGTATGTTAAGCCTAAAGATGCTTTTGCTTTAGGACTCAATGATTCTATAATATTGGTTTGATCCGGTCCAAAATATTCATCTCTATTTCCTTCAAAAACATCCGGGAAATGAAAATCTACTATCTCCGTTTCAGTATAATTTCCTGACAAGCTAATGTCTAAATTTCCTTTTCCTAAGCTTACTTTATAAATAGCGACAACATCAATTCCTTTGGTTTCTGTATCGACTGCATTTGTAAAAAATCGTGCACCTTCCACTCCATAAGATTCAACTTTAGCATTAACAAACTCACTAGTCAGTACAATTCGATCTTTAACTTTTATATAGTAGGCATCTGCCGTAACGTATATTTTATTTGTAGGTTTAAATGTCAAACCTGCGCTCGCATTTATTGATTTTTCTTCTTTAAGCTTTTCAATTCCTAAAGCTTTGGCAAGTTGACTGTCATTAGTAAAAATTCCTTTAGAAACTATGCCAGAACCTGAGTTTGCTATACTTGCAAAAGAATTATTAAAATATTGTTGTTGCAAAGATGGAGCTCTAAATCCATTGCTAAAAGCCCCTCTTACAGCAAAACCATTAAGATATTCATATCTCAGAGCCAATTTTCCTATAAAGGAATTACCAAAATCGGAATAATGCTCATATCTTCCTGCTAAATCACTGGTAAATTTTCCTTTCTTAAAAGCAATATCGGTATAACCGGAAGCATTATTCCTATCTTTTTTTAATGCATTCTGGGGTGAAAATCCTATAAAGCCTTGTGATCCCCCTTCGCCTAATATATCTGAGGGATTTGTTGAAACCGTTATCGGATTTCCAAATTTATCATAACGCATCCAAGAGCCATCCTCTCCTGCCTTAATTTCATATTGTTCATATTTAAATTCTCCTCCAAAGGCAATCGTAAATATTTCATTTATTTTTTTAGAAATATCTAAATTTAATGTATTCTGTAAAAATTCATGTCCTCCTGCTTTGAATTCGGTAGGCGAATGAACACCTAAAGAAGCATTATTAGTTTGGGAGGTTTTATAATCAAATATGTTTTCTCCAAAAGTATTACTAAGGTCTATAAACCAATTATTGTGGTTATATCGTGCACCTGTAGAATTAGAAATATCATATATGTTTGATTTTAATAACGGTTGAAAGCCTACTGGGTATAATTCCGCTACGACATTTTCTTTTTCACTAGGAAGTCTTCTGAATTCCGCTCCTTCTCCCTGCCTTAAACTGGCACCGCCGAAAGAATAAAATTCAATTTTTTCAGATAATGGGTAAATGGCATTTACAAAAAACTGCTGATTTTTGATTTGGGCATCTCCGACCCGAAATCGAAAATCCTTTTGGGAAAGCTTCTTTTCAGCCATAATCTTTTCATCATCTAATCTTGCTTGGTTGGGATCGGACGCAAAATCATAGGCAAAGTTATCTCCAAACTTATCCAGATTATTATCATAGGAACGATTCGTTTTATTTCTTTGGCTCACTACAAATGACAGATTTATACTACCTCCTTGATCTCCCAATTTTGTACCGTAGTTTCCGCTGAAATTATAATTTTCTCCATCATTTCTATTAGTTAACCCATAGGTTACTGACGCTGATCCTCCTTTATTTTTCTTTAAAATAATATTAATAACACCTGCTATAGCATCTGAACCATATTGCGCAGCTGATCCATCACGTAATACCTCTATTTTTTCAATTGAAGACACCGGTATTGCGCTCATATCCGTGCCTACTGACCCATTCCCAACTGTATTTTGATAATTTACTAAAGAAGTTGTATGTCTTCTTTTGCCATTAACTAAAACTAATACCTGATCGGGGCCCATTCCTCGTAAAGTAGCAGGGTCGATATGTTCGGTACCGTCAGAAGAAGATTGTCTAACAGAATTAAAAGAGGGAACTAAATAATTCAATAAATCATTCACTGTTAGTTGTGGAGATGATTTTTCAATTTTCCTGACATCTATTACATCAACTGCGACGGGAGAATTTACCTTAGTACGGTCGGAATTACGACCTCCTACTACCACAATCTCCTCAAGGTCTAATGAATCAACTACCTGCTTTACTTGAGCATTAAAAAAATTAGTAAATTCTAAAAGTATACTTACAATTAACAAAGAAACTTTTTTCATTATTTTTCTTACAGTTACTAAATTATATTTTATTGAAACTGTATCAAGAAAAACCAAAAAAGGAAAAAAGAAATTATTCACTAACTAACCAAACAACACACCAACTAGTGAATTACTCATCTTCCCCCATTTAGGGTTGGAATTAGCACCAAGCCCAGTCAGGCCGGTTGCCAAGGTATCATAGGGCCAGTCCCTCCTCCTTTCTTGATAAGCAATGTAAATATACCATTATTTTTATAAAAAAATAATTTTATATTATATATTTTTATCCCGAATGCTAAGGTAGTTATTTTATCTTAAAAAATCTGACTAAAAGAACTATTCCTAATCCGAATAAGGAAATAAATGCAAAAGAAACTTGTAATGAAAATTTTTCTGATAAAAATCCTATACAAGGAGGGCCTAGAAAAAAACCGATAAATCCTATGCTGGTTATTATTGTTAATGCTTGTTCAGGGGAAGTTGTTTTAGAATTTCCGGCTAAGGTATATACTAAAGGAACAATGGCAGATATTCCCAATCCAACAATTATAAAAGAAATAAGAGTGACGATAAGAGAAGGAAATAAAACAGCGCTCATCATTCCAATAAATATTAATATTCCACTATAAGTTAAAGTAATTGTACTGCCAAACTTACGAACAACAAAATCAGAAATAAATCTTCCTGACGCCATAGCTGCCATATAGGCAGTCAATCCATAACCTATATATCTTTTATCTGATTTTACTATAATTTTCATATATTCATTTGACCAGTCGGTCATGGTGCCTTCAGCGACCATAGCAAAAAAAGCTAAAAAACCTAATACTATAAGATAATTATCGGCTATTCTGAATTTTAATGTTGAGTTGCTTTCTTTTGGCTTGTCTTTATCTTCATCTGCTAATAAAAATCTGAAGAATAACAAGGATACTACTATTCCTGTGGAAGAATAGAATATAAAATGTTCAGAAGGCGGAATACTTTTGGCAATCATTATAGCTCCTAACCAAGAGGCAAAAAATCCACCGATACTCCAAGTACCATGCATTGAACCAATAATCTGTCCTTTATAAGATTTCGATACATTAACCGCTTGGGTATTAATGGCTATATTAGTTAGATTCCCTAAAGCACCGTAACATATTAAATTTAATTTCAATTGCCATAATTTTCCGCAAAATCCTATCCCTATTAAGCATATAAAATATAGAATTATACCTATAAGGGTAGATTTTTTACTTCCGATCATTTTAATTAAATGCCCAGCAAAGGGCAAGGTTATCAACGTACCTATTGATAAAAATAACAGTACCAATCCCCAATCAGCATCAGATACTTGTAAGGATGATTTTATGGTAGGAATGCGCGATGCCCAAGTTGCTGAACTTCCTCCAAAGAAAAAGAATAAAAAGGTTACGGCTATTCTGGGCAAATGCTTTTTATTAATCATGACTTATTAAAATATCAAATTTTTATCTAAAAAAAGCCTGCTTGATTCAATCAAGCAGGCTTTCACTTAATTTAATAATTAAAATTTTATTTGCTATTAGGAGATTCATTTTCAACCTCCATCACTTTTATTTCAGTGCTATCCTTTTCTTTATTTAAACCTATATATAAGTGATCTCCATCATGAATAGATGAATTAATTATCTCTTCAGCAATTACGTCTTCTACATATTTTTGTATAGCTCTTTTAAGTTGACGAGCACCAAAATTTTTGTCCCAACCTTTTTCTATGATAAATTCTTTTGCTTCCGGCGATAATTCAACTTTATAACCGATTTTAGCTATCCTATCATAAACGTTTGCTAACTCTAAATCTATGATTTTAGAAATATCATTTTTTTCAAGGTTATTAAAAATGATTACATCATCAATTCTGTTCAAAAATTCAGGAGCAAAAGTTCTTTTTAGCGCATTTTCCAGTGTCGATTTAGCTCTGATATCTGAAGAGGATTTTTTGGCAGAAGTTCCAAACCCTACTCCATCACCAAATTCTTTTAATTCACGCGTACCGATATTTGAAGTTAAGATAATTATAGTATTTCTAAAATCTACTTTTCTACCTAGACTATCGGTTACATGTCCGTCATCTAAAATTTGTAATAAAATATTAAATACGTCCGGATGTGCTTTTTCAATTTCATCTAAAAGAATTACTGCATATGGTTTTCTTCTTACAGATTCGGTAAGCTGCCCCCCTTCTTCATATCCTACATATCCTGGAGGAGCTCCTACTAATCTGGAAATAGCAAATTTTTCCATGTATTCACTCATGTCGATTCTGATAAGTGCATCGTCCGAATCGAATAATTCTCTTGCAATAACCTTTGCCAATTGAGTTTTTCCAACTCCTGTAGCTCCTAAAAATATAAATGTTCCTATAGGTCGATTAGGATCTTTTAACCCTGCTCGATTTCTTTGTATGGCTTTAACCACTTTATTAACAGCTTCGTCCTGACCTATAATTTTACCTTTCATTAAATCCTTCATTTGAGCTAATTTTTTAAGCTCTCCTTCTGCTACTCTTTGCACGGGAACTCCACTCATCATAGAAACTACTTCTGCAACATTGTCTTCGGTTACTATCTCTCTGTGCTCTCTTGAGGATTTTTCCCATTCTCTCTGTGCATTTGCTAATTTATTTTCTATTTCTTTCTCGGTATCTCTTAATTTAGCGGCTTCCTCATATTTTTGACTCTTTATGACCTTTGTTTTTTCCGCTCTAATTTTCTCAAGTTCTTTTTCATAATTAACAATTTCCTTAGGAACTTTAATATTTTTGATATGAACTCTGGATCCAGCTTCATCTAAAGCATCAATAGCTTTATCCGGCAAGTATCTATCTGTGATATACCTTGTTGTTAGATTTACACAGGCTTTTATCGCCTCATCGGTATAAGTCACATTGTGATGCTCTTCGTATTTATCTTTAATTTGATTCAAAATAATAATAGTTTCTTCCGGTGAAGTTTGTTCAACCATTACTTTTTGAAAACGTCTTTCTAAAGCTCCGTCTTTTTCAATGTATTGTCTATATTCATCTAATGTTGTAGCTCCTATGCATTGGATTTCTCCTCTAGCTAAGGCAGGCTTAAACATATTAGAAGCATCTAGCGAACCTGTGGCTCCTCCAGCTCCTACAATAGTATGAATTTCATCAATGAAAAGAATGATATCTGAATTTTTTTCAAGTTCATTCATTATTGCTTTCATTCTTTCCTCAAACTGCCCCCTATATTTGGTTCCTGCAACTAGACTTGCTACATCTAAGGTAACTACTCTTTTGTTATATAATACTCGGGAAACTTTTTTTTGTACAATTCGTAATGCCAATCCTTCTGCAATAGCAGATTTTCCAACACCTGGCTCTCCTATTAATAAGGGATTATTCTTTTTTCTCCTACTTAAAATCTGTGATACTCTTTCTATTTCCTTTTCTCTTCCTACTACAGGATCTAACCTTCCTTCCATCGCAGCTGCGGTCAAATCTCTACCAAAATTATCCAACACAGGAGTTCTACTTTTTGATTGATTGGATCTTCCTCCTTTGGGTGCTTCGTATTGATTGCCCTCACTAATGCTCTCTTCTTCAGAAAACTCATTGACTGGTTGATCGGTAAAATCCTCTTGAAATTGAAATCTGTACTCTTCCCTCACTGTATTTGCATCTATATTATACTTTTTAAAAATTTGGGTTACAGGGTCACTTTCTATTCTCAATATACATAATAACAAATGTATAGTTTCTATTTCCGGGCTTCTAAAAAGTTTTGCTTCTAAAAAGCTGGTTTTTAAAGCTCTTTCGGCAGCTTTAGTAAATGGAATACTACTCCTATCTACTTTTATATTAATGTCTGGTTTATTAAGATTTTCAATTTTTTGTTTTAATTCTCCTAAATCAACATTTAAACTTTGAAGTATGGTTATAGCTTTACTATTACCTTCACGTAAGATACCCAGTATAAGATGTTCTGTACCTAAATGGTCATTACCTAAACGTAATACTTCTTCATTACTGAAGCTTATTACATCTTTTACTTGTTGTGAAAAATTTTCGTTCATGTATGACTTACTGTTCTATATTTAACTATTTTATGATTTGAATCTTGCATTTATCATGCCAGTTTAATTATCGGTTATTTTGTCATATATTTAAGGGATATATAATCTTTTTTTATGATAAATATAACATATTATTTTAAAAAATCATATAAGGCCCATGCTATTTTTCAGGAACGTATATTATTTCTCCACTTTCAAGCTCATAGGCAATACCAACCTTTTTCCCTTTTTTACCCGATGATTTTTCTTGAGAAGGTGTATATTTATTTATTTTATTTCCTTCTTTGGTAATGATTTCCATGTCATCTTTTCCCGGATTTTTGACAATTGTAAAATCTTCTTTTGAAAAGACTTCACTCATATTTAAATTCATCACCATTGCCACCATTAAAGCTACCGCAAATACCATAGCTACATCGAACAAATTTACTATCACACTAAGTGGATCGGTATCTTCTTCTTTTAAAAATCTGTTGATTCTTTTTCTCCTTCTCATTTTAATTTATGTTTCCTGTTGCTATTCTTGCTACATAATCTAAATTATTAACCTCTTTAGCATACCATCTTTGTTTAACTTGTAAGGTTACTAATCCAATGGCACTTACTACCAATCCAACTACAGTGGTAGCAAATACTACTTGCATATTATAGGCCATGCCTGAAATATCGCCGGTAGATAATCCAACTAAAGCAGGGCTCATTGCTATTAATGTACCTATTAATCCTAATACAGGACCTAATTTTGCGAGCATTTTTGATAACGACAAATCTTTTTCCAGATCATTTTCGAAATTAGAAATAGTGAAATCCGCATATGCTTCATTAATTGTATTATCCAATAGTGATTTTAAATATTTTATATACAAAGAATTATCTTTTTTTGGCAATGCTATTTGTAATTCTTTTATGGATTCTTGAGTCAGAGTTTCAATTAGAGGATTTACTATTTTATCATTTTTTCTTTTTGTTATAAACTGATTGTAAAAACCTCCTAAGAGAAGCAACGAACGTGCAAATAAAATAAGTAAGATAATGATATCCGGAATTAATAAACTATTTGCTACCCAAAATAATACTTTTGATATAATTTCCATTTTTAGTTACTTTATTTTTATTATTTTTTTAGTTTTAACGATTATTTAATCTTTTTCAACTTCCATTTAATTCTATTTCCTAAAAAGCCTACAATAAAAAAGATAAGAAAAAGTCCTATAGATAAGAATATATATTTTAAGTTTATCGATTCTTCAGACGTTTTATATACTATTTTTCCATCAACCGTTGTAATGAGACCTAAAATACATATCAGTAGGCTAACAATAAAATGTACTTCGAGCCTTATATCAATTTCAGGAATAACTTTTTTGATAAACAAAATTCCCATAATTATAAGCAGGAGGAAAAAAAATGCATAAAGGAATGCTATAGTGAAAAAGCTTCTGCCAGTAAACGTAAAGATAGATTGGGTCAAACCATAGAATATTACTAAAAAGAGCAACAATCCCGGATAATATTTTAATACAATCATGACTAATTTACTTTTTTTCTTTCCAAACAATTCCTTCAATGCGGCAAAACAAAAGGCAAAACATATGGTGGATTCTACGGTTATAAGTACTGACATATTTTGCATCATAACCATATTAGCTAAAAAATCCTCAATCTGTGTTTTAGATTGTTTAATAGCCAAAGGATAAATCAATAATATAAAAGCTGCATACATTACTATCATTATCCCAATCTGTCCTATTTTCCAAAAACTTAGCTTAACCATGCTATTTATCACTATAAGCACCATTAATAGTTGTAGGATTAATTCCATAAGCTCAATTTATTTTATCTTAACCGTTTTTTCTTCTTTTCTTGATATAAATTATAAGTAAAATAATAACGATGCATATGCCTGCGACAATAATAATACTGTTTATATTAGTTTTTTCTGATTTAGAAATACCTTTGGATACTTCTTCTTTTTTCAGAACCATACCATCCTTGTTGGCAGATGTGGATTCTCCTACTTCTATTTTAGTAAGTTGTTGCTTATATTCTGCAGCTTGTTGATATTCTACCTTATTAGCAATATAATTCTGTAATTTTTTGTTATTCCCTGAAAATCCTGCACCGGAATGTCCAAACTCTTTCACGATCTGTGTATGTAACAAAGCCGTTTGCTTTAGTTGTTCATCAGTTGCCTTCCACATGCCTTTTCTGGATGTTTCTAACATAATCGCCGTTATTTCTTCTAATGCAGCAGGACTAACTTTTTTGAAAAATTCTTTCGTACCCAGATTAGTTTTATCTTTTACATATATATCATAAATTTGATTCCACATTTCGTTATCAATTACTTCAGGCTTCATGACATTCCAACCATAGGTATTGGTCACTACTTCTGTTATATCGGCAGCACTGGAAGCTCCTCCTTTCATTTTTTCTTTTATATATGCCGGATTGAAGATGGTCGTACGTGCTTCTACTCCAATGGCCTCTTTTAATTCCTGCATTTTGAAATTATTGTGATTTCTATAATCTGCAAAATAAGCATCAGGGTCTTTACCTGTTACATTGCGTATAGCTAAATTCATTCCTCCCATGAATTCATATACATGATCTAAGCTTAAAGCCCCCCAGGTATTACTCTGTCTAGGATGTACAACCATATCTGTATTTTTTAATACAGCTTTCAGTAAACCTTTGTGAAAATTCCCCCAGTTTTTATCACTTCCATAAATTGCTCCCATATTATTTATATAGGTTTCCGCTATTTCTTTTTCATTTTCCCATTTGTCTCCGCTGGTAACCATTTCTTGAATTCCGGTCCCATACATTCCGTTTACTCCACCAAATATACGCTGTGTAGATATTTGTCTTGCCTCTTGAGGAGATACTCCTTCATCTACCAGACTTTTTTCTATATCTAAGGTACTTTGAGCTACTAAATTTTCATATTTTGAATCTTTAGCTGAGGCTGCCATTTCAACCGCTCTGGAAATAAGAGCTAATCGAGAGGCAGCTAGATCACGAAACTGTCCGGATGTTTGTACTACAACATCGATTCGTGGCCTACCTAAAACATCAGAATCGATCAGTTGTAAATCAGATACTCTTCCAAATGCATCTCTTATAGGTTCTACTCCTAACATATATAAAACTTGAGCTATGGTTGTTCCCTCACTTTCAATAAATTCACTACTCCAGAATGTGTAATTTACTTTTTTGGGATAAGTTCCATGTTTGGCTTTATACTGAGCTAAGGTTGCATTTACAAGGTCTTTACCTCTGTCCCATGCTATTTCAGTAGGGGTAGATTCCGCATTAATGGAATATAAATTTTTACCCGTTGGCACTCCATTTGGATTGGCTACGGCATCTCCTCCTGAAGAAGGCTCTATATAACCTCCCGATAAGGCATTAATTAATGATTTAAATTCTAATTCTGGACTTAATTCCAGGTTCTTTTCATATTTTTTTATGTTAGTAATCGTTCGTTCTATTTCTATTATAGCCCTCGCTCTTGCTTTTTGTTCTTTTGTATACACCACTTCCTTTTCAGACATTCCATGCATCGTTTTCTTTTCAGAATTTGGATGATGTGGAGCTTTAGCATTTTTTTCTAAATCTTTATGATCGTGTTGTGCGGACAAAGTCGAAGCAGTATTCTTAGTATCATCTGGTTGTTTGGCATTCATTGAAGGCTTACCAGCTGTACTTTTAGTACTTTTTTTAAATTTCCTTTTCGGAGGAGATATAATTACTTTAGATTGTTCTAAATCTTTTTCTTCAATACCAGCAAAATTGCAGATTAATGTAGTATTTACTTCTTTTCCGGCTAATACTTGATTAACCAGATTTTTAGCAATATCGAGATATTTTTGTCTAAAGAAAACTTTATTTTTTAATTGTTTTTCCGTAACCTTTCCTCTTTGCTTATCTAAACTAGCTAAACTATAAGCTATTGGATCTGTACTCATAGCCAGTACTGAAGATTTTATTTTATCTTTAGAATAAGGTATTCCAGATGTATAGAGATGACCTGTCATTTTTTCATTGGAAATTTCTTCCGCGAAATTTTCAATTCTTTCAATTTCCTCAAATTTATAAGGTCTTGTAAGAATGCTGTCTAAACGCAAATCTCTATGAAGTCCCATTTTTACCGCTATTTTTTTCACTTCTAACGATGCTACGGGTTGATTTTTTTCTTCAGATTTATAGTAATATTGAATCTTATCCTGCAATTGCTTAAATTGAGTACGGGTCTCACTTTCCATAAATGCAGGGGTTAAATAAGATATAAGAGTAGCATAGGAACGTCTCTTAGCCATCATACTTTCTCCGATATTTCCTATGGTATAATAATAAAAATGAGGTAAAGTCCCAACTAATCGATCCGGCCAGTCATTATTGCTTAATGCAACTTGTTTTTGTGGAGTAAACTCAAGACTTCCATGGGTACCAAAATGAATAAGTGCATCAGCACGGAAACCATTCTGAACCCACAAGTATGATCCTATGTAGGTATGAGGGGGTGCACTTTTTGCTCCATGTATAATTGCAAAGCTGTCCTCTCCCAACCCTGCCATAGGCTGCGGTAACAAAACAATATTGCCAAATTGAATTCTAGAAATTGCTAAATATGAATTCCCGTTTATATTTTTACTCATATAATTACCTGGTGCATCTCCGTAAATAGAAGTTACTTCTTCATATTTCTCCTGAGTAAGCGTCTTTTTCGCCCAGGATTCATATGTATTTTTATCGATCAATTCTGGATTTCCATTTTTCAAAAATTCGTCAAAGGCACCATGTGCATATGTACTCATTACAGAACCTTGAACCATGAGCATGCGTTCGAATTCCTGGACGTTATCGGGTAAATTATCTACTTTATAACCTTCTTGCTTTAATCTTTTTAAAAAATTATACAGTGAAGGTACAGTCTCTAATCCCTGAGCAGTTAAAGATTCTTTCCCTGGACCTTTATAATAATAGATTGCGATTTTTTTGTCTTCATTCTTTTTCTTCTTCAGTTCTATAAAATTGTTAATAATTTGTATAAAATTGGTCAGCCTTTCAGGTACTGCTTTAAACAGGTATAGGTTTTTCCCTGTTAATTCTTGTGTATTTAAAACATAGGGATAAACAGATCCGTCTAATTCCGGCATAACTACACTTTGAGAAAGAAAACCTCCCATCATTCCCATAGGATCATTTATCCATTCTTCTTTTGTTTTTAAAATCGTAAGCGGAGTAAAAACAGGAATATTCCTTTCTTTTAACCAGTTAATTGCTTCCTCTGCATTTCCTAATGCTAATCTTCCGTGTGCAAAATGGATAACGGCATCGGGTTGTATTTCTTTCAAAAATTCAAGTCTTTCAAAAGTGGATGAAACAGGGTATACATTAAATCCTCTTTTTTGTAAGGAAACGATTAGACTATCTAGATTGTCTCTATTTCCGCTATACGGATCATTTAACCCTCCTAGAATTGCTATCTTGGAAGCTCCCTCTTTATAAAATTTTTTGTTCTTAAGGTACGCTTCGTATTCATTTATATTTTTAAAGGAAACATTTTCATCTATATGATAATATACATCTTCGGCTGTTTCCACAGCTGGATCCGGAGAGTATACAAAGAATCTTTTCTTATCAATATTTTTACGGACATATCGAGCAAGACTTTGATAGTTTTTTTTATTTCCACTATCCATATAAGACTCGATAGCTTTTCTTTTAATACTGTCTAAATTACAGAGATTATTTTCTGGATTGGTAGCACGGTATATATAGAAGGGAATTCCATCCTCCATTATTTTTTTTAACTGTTCCCTATCCTCAGCACTAGCCTTCATTCCCATACCAAAACCTAAAATAAAGTCATAATTTTTTAGTTTCGACAAATTATCTAAGGATACTTCTTCGAATTGTATGAATTTATCTTTATTGGATTGTATAAGACTTGTGGTTTGAAATTTTTGGAAATTAACCAAAGCTATTTTAGTTGGAGAGGCTGTTTTTTCCCAAACTATCCAGCCTGTTACTAGTAAAAGCATGCATAATAAAACGCTGAATAAGAGCTTCTTTTTTTTCATTTTTATAATATTTATGTAAAATATGATTGTTATTTATTTTTATTATTTTTTATCTTAGTCAAATAATTATTTCTACTTCTGCTTATTGGCTAGCTGTCCAAGAGAGTATTTACTCCTTTCAGATATTAAATTTTACTTTTATTTGAATAAATTAATGCTTGTCGCTAGACCTAAATTTATAAATATCAGACAGTCTGAATGATAATAAAATACCCCTCTTTTATATTTTTTAATTTATGATAGTAATAATTTATTTTTATCAATTTGAAATTCTTAAAAAACTGCTCAATTTTTTTTTGATTTTTCCCTAATGAATTTCTTTGTATATCAATTGTTTTTTGAATAATAAAAATGACATGAGACCATTTATTGATAATATTTGATAAGTTCAATGAAATATTGAGAATTTTATCTTTTTGGCGCTGTACATTTACTTGCTTTAACCAAACATGTAAAGACATAATCCTTTTCATACTGTTAAGTTTTTTGTTCATTTTATTTTGCGCAAATATAAATATTATTTAGAATTGTTCTCAATTATATTTATAATTATTCTAAATAATATTTAGAACTATTCTAAATTATTTTTACTTTTGTCAAAAAAAAACTATGAAAAAGAATAGCTACAAAAAGTTCTTTTTATTTTCATTAACGATAATAATATGTTCTTTTACTTATTCACAGGAAACTAGGGATAAGGAAAATAAAGAAAAAGATATTGATGAGGTTGTTGTAACCGGACAATATCAGCAACAAAGTGTTAATAAGTCCATTTACCAAGTTGAAGAAATTTCTCAAGAAGATATGAAAACTAGAGCTGCTACGACGATATCGGACATTTTAAGTTATTATCTGAATTTTATAACCATACCCAACAGCAAAAACGGAGATTCCGAGGCTTCACTTTTCGGCTTGGATGGTCAATATTTTAAAGTATTAATTGATAATATACCTATGGTTAGCGACTATGGAATGGGTTCGAATGTCGATTTAACTAAAATTAATTTAGATAATGTTGAAAGAATTGAAATTGTACGAGGTAGTATGGGAACTGATTACGGTTCTAATTCTCTTACCGGTGTTATTAACATTATCACCAGAAAGAAGATTAATTCAAAATGGAAAATTAACGGATATTTACAAGAAGAAACTGTAGGTAAAGAGTACGATTGGAAGGAACAAGGAAGGCATATTCAATCATTTGATATTTCTCATTCCTTATCCGAAAAATGGTATATTTCCATAGGAGCTAATCGTAATGATTTTAAAGGCTATTTTGGTAATAAAGAAGGAAAGAGATATTTTGAAAATGATGGGAAAAGAGGGTATGAATGGTTACCTAAAGAACAATGGAATTCAAATGCTCTGATCAATTATAAATCAACAAATTTTAATGCTTTTTACAATTTACAATACTTAAATGAATTAACCAACTATTATAATCCTATAGTTGATTACAGATCTCTTTCTGATGGAGGGCTTTTCACTTATGCTTCTAAAGACAGAAATTACAAAACAGATCGTTGGCTCCATCATTTATTTTTAAATGCTAAACTATTTAATTATTTAAATTATAACGGAGATTTTTCCTATCAAAAACAAAGTCGTAAAAGCAGAGATTATGTTTATGACATAGGAATGAGAGAAACTTTCGGAAAGAAAGATGCTTATAAAAAATATGCAGGCACGGAAGCTTGGTATACTCGTGGAACATTTACATCACCCTCAATGAGTAAATTTTTATCTTATCAAATCGGTTATGAATTTAATTTTATAGAAGGACTAAGATCTGCTAATTCCAGTTCTATTGGAGGAATGAATACTTCAGGTTTTCAGAAAGATTTACGAAAACATTTAGACAATTATGATGTATTTGGTTCCACTGAGATTAAGGCAAGCCCCGAGATTTCTTTAAAGCCCGGGTTCAGAGCTAGCTTTAACACGAAATTTGAAAATCAATATTCTTATTCGCTTGCTATGAAATATCAATTATCCCCCAATTCAAATTTCCGAACAGAAATAACCACAACAAATCGTACACCAAATTTTGATGAGTTATATACTTATTTTGTTGATACCAATCATAATGTACAAGGAAATGAAGATTTAATTCCTGAAAAAGGATATTCCAGTTCTATTTATTGGAATCAAAAATTCAAATCTAAGGATAACTTCAAAGGCGATATTACATTAAGCACGCTTTATATCAATCTCAAAGATAGAATTGAACTCGCAACTGTAAATATGCAGCCTTTAGAATATAAGTATTTGAATGTAGATAAATTTAAGAGATGGGGAGTTCAATTAAATTCTAATATGAGAATAAATAATATTCATTTTAATTTGAATGCTTCTTATTTCGGAGTTTCCAGAACGTTAGAAGATAACATTAACGGAATTCATATTACCACTCCTGATAACGATTATCTATACACATTTCAGCTAAACTCAAATCTTAATTACACTTTAAAAAAATGGGGAACAACCTTTTCTCTCTTTTATAAATACAATGGGAAAGAGTCTTCTTATGTCTTGGATTCTAAAACTGATTCCTATTATTTAGGAAAACAAGATGACTTTAATTTACTTGATTTTTCTGTAAGAAAATCATTTTTTAACAAATTTATTGAATTGACAGCGGGTGTACGAAATATTTTTGATGTTAAAAAGGTAAATACGACTGCTGCGCAAAGTGGCGCTCATGATGGACCTATAAAAAGTATTAATTTATTTTACGGTAGATCGTACTTCGCTAAACTTGGATTTAATTTTAATATATAACTCATGAAAAAATATTGTTTTTGCATACTTACCTCTTTCTTTATCATTCTCAGCTGTAAAGAAGATGACAGTCCTATATATGTTCCACAGCCCGGAGCCATACTAGACATTCCTGTCGGAGGTCCTACGGAACCGAATCAGGTTTGGGTAGATTTGGATCAAAGCAGAGTCAACGTAAATCAACGAGACATTTGGGATTTCGGGTTTTATGGTGGAGATCAATTTCGTGTAATTTTAAATAATTCTATCTTAATGGCTGCTGCAAAGTTGAATAGTATTTCTATTGATGAAGTTAATGAATCCGATGTTGCTTCTCTAAAATCGCTGGTAACTGTTGGTGATTTCCAACCAGATAATGTAAAGTATGTAGATGATATAATGGGAAATTATCTAGATCGTACCGCTATAGACGAAATCAGTTTAAAAGAAGATGAAAATCATGTTTATCTTATTAATATGGGACACTCGGTTTACCAAAATAATACGGATGATCTAAAGGTTGTCGGAGAACATAGGGGTTGGAAAAAAATTAGGATACTTAGAAATGATTCTAACAGCTATAAAATTCAATATGCTGATATTTCTGACACTACCCATAAGGAGATGATTGTTAAAAAAGATAAAGATTATCATTTTTCTTATATTAGTTTAGCTCACGGAATTGTAAATGTTCAACCTCCTAAAGATCTGTGGGATATGTGTTTTACTGTATTTATTAACGAAAATAAAGGACATGGTACGTATACGTTCTCGGATTTCGTTATAATTAATACGATGAATAATACAGGCGCGTATCAAGCAAACATATCTGAAGTAGGTAGTTACGAAGATTTTACTAAAGAAAAGGTGGATCCTACCAAATTTGTTTATAATGACCATCGGGTTATCGGCTCTAGTTGGAGGACAACTTATGGGGGAGCTAAGGTATATACTGATAGATTCTATGTGCTTAAGGATTCAAAAGGGAATTTGTTTAAATTGAAATTTTTGAATATGACTGATAAAGATGGACGAAGAGGATATCCTAAATTCGAATATAGCTTGCTCATTAATTAATTTATTTATTTATAATTTGAAAACAGGTTGTTGTAAAAAAATCAACAGTCTGTTTATTTTTTTATTTACTTATATTTTGGGTGTAGGCAAATAAGGTATTCTTTAAGAGCATAGCTCTGGTCATGGGGCCTACTCCACCTGGAACAGGTGTAATCCAAGATGCTTTTTCTGCCACTTCCGGAAAATCAACATCACCTGCTAGATAATAGCCTTTTTCTTTGGTTGGATCTTCTAATTTAGTAATTCCCACGTCCACTATCACTGATCCTTTTTTAATCATATTGGCTTTTAAAAAATGAGGTACACCTAAAGCGGTAATAATAATATCGGCATTTTGAGTATGTTTAGCTATATTGACGGTTTTAGAGTGAACTAATGTAACTGTTGCATCTCCTGGATATCCTTTTTTGCTTAATAGAATACTCATGGGGCGTCCTACAATCCTGCTTCTTCCTATAACAACTACCTCTTTACCTTCGGTAGGTATTTCATATCTAGATAGCATTTCCATAATACCATAAGGAGTTGCCGGTAAAAAACTTTCTATTTCCAAAGCCATTTTTCCAAAATTAGTAGGATGAAAACCGTCTACATCTTTTTCCGGATTAATAGCCATTATAATTTTTTCTTGATTTATATGCTTAGGAAGAGGTAACTGAACTATGAATCCATCTAGATCATCGGCCTCATTAATCTTTTTTATTTCTTGTAATAATTCTTCTTCAGTTATCGTACTCTTAAGTTTTATTATTGATGATGTAAAACCTACAGCCTGACAATCTTTAATTTTATTATTTACGTAAGTTTGGCTTGCAGGATTATCACCTACAAGAACTGCTAATAAATGAGGTTGACGATGTCCTTGGTTTATATATTGGGAAACTTCTTCTTTAATTTCTTGTTTTATTTGTTTAGATAATTTAATACCATCTAAAATATTCGCCATAATTCAATTATTATTTAGTTTGGCAAATGTAAAAAATTAACTCTTATATGTTTATATTTAAATAGTTAAGATTTTCAATTTTGTTAAAATTAAACTAAATAAATTTTTATAAAAAATTAAAGGTAAATGTAGAAATATATAATAAAAGTATATATTTAAATCAATTATCTAAGTTATATTATTTAAATTTTAATTCCTCAATCTGGCAATTACTTTTTCACCACCATTTAATATAACATCCCCAACTTTAACTAAAATTTCAGTTTTTAAAGGAAGAAATACATCCATCCTTGAACCAAATTTAATAAATCCGAATTCCTTACCTGCAACAGCCATATCCCCTATTTCTGAATATATAACAATTCTTCTAGCCATAGCACCTGCAATTTGCCTAAATAAAACCTTTTGATTAAAAGGTGTTTCAACTGCTACGGTAGTTCTTTCATTTAATTCTGAAGATTTTTCATGCCAGGCCACTAAGAACTTTCCGGGATGGTATTTTTTGAATATAACTTTTCCACTGACAGGATACCTACATACATGTACATTTAAGGGAGACATAAATATAGATACTTGTATACAATTGGTTTTAAGAAATTCTTTTTCGTAAACTTCCTTTACTATAACTACTTTACCATCTACCGGAGCAATTATCTCATTCTCTTTAGCATCATAATTTCTAATTGGATTTCTGAAAAACCAAACAGTAAAAAATAAAAGGATAATGAATGGTATTGCAATTATAAGCCCCCAATATTTAAGAAAATAAAGTGCAAGTATACTTACCAGAATACTTGTTATAAAACTAATTCCTATAAAGGGCTTTCCTTCCTTGTGTAATCTCATATGATAGCACTTAATAAATAATAGGTAAATATTGCAGGAACACATAAGATAAAACTATCTAATCGATCCAACAATCCACCGTGTCCTGGAATTAAATTCCCGGAATCTTTTACAGAAAATTTTCTTTTCAGCTTTGATTCGGCTAG
>NZ_JAMBJZ010000032.1:0-20119 GCF_025291155.1 Apibacter sp. | reverse complement strand
GGTAGAAGGATATTCTATTTTTTTATTTTCAATATACTCATCAAACAAATCAAAAAAGGTTTTTTCCTTTACTTTGGAAAATTGAGGTACTTTTTCAAAATATTCCTTTTGGAAAATGGTTTTTAATTCAGAGGGGGTAGGTTTACGCTCGTAATGAATCAGGAACTTATCAAACAGTTCAAAAAGTAAGTTTTCCATTTCCTTTAACTGCTCATTGATTTTCTGACTGTTCACCTTAACCGTATTTTTCACCCGGTTTTTGGTTCTGTCCCAAAAATGAGGCTCAATACTCTGCTTGGTATAAATTTTTATCCTCTGGCTGTCATACCTGAAAAATAAGATAATAGGGGTTTTTTCTTCTGACTTAGGTTCTTTTAGGAAAAAGGTAACAGATGCCATAACTTAAATAATTTAAAAAAGGGTTATGACAAATATAAATAAAAAATCCCCAGAGGGGACGCTTCTGGGGACTATTTTTTTAAACTTAGATAAGTTTCATTAAGTTTAGTTGGTATATTAAATATCGCTAAATCATTGATAGCTAAGATTTTTATGATATTTTAAAACTAACCAAACTCAAACATTGCGGAGAGAGAGGGATTCGAACCCCCGGACCTGTTACAGTCAACGGTTTTCAAGACCGCCGCAATCGACCACTCTGCCATCTCTCCATCTACCTTATTAGGTAGGTTATTTTTAACGGTTGCAAATATACAATCCTTTTTTATTTTTCCAAATTTTTTTAAATAGAAATTTCCTCTGTGGTAGCTAATAAATCATCTAAATTTTCTCTTCGTCTGATAATGTGTGCTTTACCATTTAATAATAAAACCTCTGCAGGCTTTAATCGAGAATTATAATTAGAGGACATTGAAAAGCAATAAGCTCCGGCATTTTCAAAACAAAGTAAATCTCCTTCCCGGATTTCATTAATATTTCGGTTTGTTCCAAACGTATCAGTTTCACAAATATAACCTACTACCGTATAAAATCGGTTCCTACCTTCAGGATTAGAAATATTTACTATATTGTGGTAGGCATTGTAAAACATAGGTCTTATTAAATGATTAAAACCGCTATCTACTTCGGCAAAAACAGTAGAGGTAGTTTGCTTAATAACATTTACCGAAACAATAAAAAATCCGGATTGGCTAACCAAAAATTTTCCCGGCTCAAACATTAGGGTTAGTTCGTGCGGATAACTTTTTTGAAACTCATTAAAGCGTTCTCCCAGTTTTTTACCCAAATAATTGATATCAGTTTCGTGATCTCCTTCCTTATACGGGACTTTAAATCCGCTTCCGAAATCAAGATAGTCAAGATCATGAAACTCTTTGGCAACAGTAAACAGAATTTCTGCACCTTTAAGGAAAACTTCTACATCAAGGATATCTGATCCGGTATGCATATGGACTCCTTCCACTTTAATTCCTGTATTATTTACAATTCGTAATACATGAGGAAGCTGGTGAATAGAGATTCCAAATTTAGAATCAATATGACCGGTGGAGATTTTAGCATTTCCGCCTGCTAAAATATGTGGATTAATACGGATGCAAACCGGATAATTTTTTAATTCATGCCCAAAAGATTCTAGGATAGAAAGGTTATCTATGTTGATGCGTACACCAAGTTCAACAGCTTTTTTAATTTCATTAAAAGAAACTCCGTTAGGGGTAAAAATGATTTCCTTTGGTTCAAAACCTGCTCGAAGACCTAATTGCACTTCTTGAATAGAAACCGTATCTAATCCCGACCCCAGGCTCTTTAGATATTTTAAAATCGAAAGGTTGGTATTAGCTTTACAAGCATAGTTTAACTTGACCTTCTTTACGCTTTTAAAAGCTTTTAAAAGCTTGTTATATTGGGTTTTAATTATTTCTGAATCATAAACGTAAAGTGGTGCGCCAAATTCTTTGGCTAAATTTTCAAGTTGTTGTATTCTTGCTAATTCCATAGTTTTAAAAAATAAACAGTTTGTAAAGTTATAAAAAAGTGGATAGCTAAATAAATTAATAAGAATTTATTTTAAGCGGATATAGGTATTTCGTTTTTTTACAAAATATTGGAAAATAATATATTTCTTATCATAATAATTGTCAATTCCTGCTTTTCGTTTTTTTAAGTATTTAGGTAACATATGATAAACAGAAAAATGAGCTCTGATAATTGCCCAGCAATGTTTCCAACCGTTAGAAAAAAGAAAACGAATTCCTGCTAAACCATCTAATAATAATCGCAAAATAAATATCCATAGGACTTTGTTTGAAGGTAAGTTTTTTATTAACATAAGAAGATTATTTCTAAAATTAAGATAAGTCTTCTCTGGATTGTAAACATCTAAGGTACCTCCACCTACGTGATAGACCATAGAATCTGCACAATAGTAAATGATTTTACCCTTATTTTTTAATCTCCAACAAAGATCAATTTCTTCCATATGAGCAAAAAAATCAGCATCAAAACCTTGGTTTTCCCAAAAATCCTTTTTACGGATAAATAAACAAGCCCCCGTAGCCCAAAAAATTTCACGGTTGTCATTATATTGTCCTTCGTCTTTTTCCAGGCTAAAAAAAACACGTCCTCGACAAAAAAGATAGCCTAAGTTATCCATAAAGCCGCCTGCTGCCCCTGCAAATTCAAAATAATCTTTCTGCTTATAATTTCTTATTTTTGGTTGTATGGCTGCAATATTTTTATTTTCATTAAATAATTCCAGTATGGGGACAGTCCAGTTTTCAGTAACTTCTACATCAGAGTTTAATAAACAATAAATATCTTCGGTGATTGATTGTAATCCCTCATTATAACCGCCTGCATATCCTAAATTTTTTTTATTTTGAATAATTCTTACAGAAGGAAAATTCTTTTGCAAATAAGAAATAGAATCATCTGTGGAGGCATTGTCTATGACGTAAATTGTCGAATTTGGACTATAATCTAGTATACCTTGTAAAAATTTTTCAAACCAGCTTATTCCGTTATAATTAAGTATAGCAATGGCTAAAGTTGATAATCTATTCCGCTTGTGTATTTCCATCTTTTATGTGACCAAAGCCATAGGCTTGGATTAGTTTTTATGTTTCGTTCAAGTTCTGTGTAAAATTTTTCTACAATTTCATTTTCTCTGAATTTATCATTATCAGGCAAAATACGTTTTAAATGAGCTTCATATTTTCCTCTTTTTACTTTAACCATATCCACATAGACTATAGCATATTCCTTTTTTCGTGCAATTTTATCGTATCCGTTAAAAGCCGGGCTCAATCGATTAAAAAAATTTAATTCATAATGTATTCTACTCTTATAAGGGCTTTGATCGGCCACAAAAAGAAAGGCATGAGAACCATCATTGGGTAATTTAAGCATTGTTCGTACTACTTCTTTCACAGAAAGAGGGATGGTTCCAAACCTGGCACGTGATTCATGTACCCCTTGGTCGAAAAAATTATTGGCAACTTTTTTATATACAGCATAGGTATGTTCCAAATTTAAATCCATTGAAATACCGGTTAGCCATTCCCAATTAAACATATGTCCGATTAGTAATATAACATCCTTTTTTTCTTCCCGGCATTGTTGAGCTACTTCCAAGTTAACAAATTTAATCCTCTCATCATAGTCTTCCTCTTTCATGGAAAAAGTTTTGATAAGCTCAATCATAAAATCTGTAAAATTTTTATAAAATTCTTTCTGAATCTGGATTCTTTCTTGCTCGCTTTTTTCAGGAAAAGCAATCAAGAGATTGTTTTGAACAATTTTCCTTCTGTATCTTATTATATAATAGATTAAAAAATATAAAAAAGTAGAGATCCCATATAAAATGGAGAAGGGTAATTTAGATAATTGAATAAATAAAATCTTTATAATTTTTTTCAAAATAGTAAAATATTAAAACAAAAGTAATAAAGAATTTTATAATTTAAATTTTTCTATTTTAGAATCTAAGATTAAGATTGGTATAAATACTCGTTAATTTTTTCAATCAACCAATTAATCCAATTTTCATCCTCGTTTAAGCATTTTATATAATGAAATTCTTTGCCTCCTTGATCTAAAAATAAGGCTTTATCTGTAATGGCAAGTTCTTCTAATGTTTCAAGACAATCAGATACAAAGGCAGGAGCTACCACAGCTAGTTTAGTTATCCCTTCGGAGGGGAGTTTCTCAAGCGTTTTATCGGTATAAGGTTTCAGCCAGGGATCTTTCCCAAGGCGAGACTGAAAAGTCTGTCTTACTTTAGACTTGTCTAAACCTAATCTTTCGCGTATTTTTTCAGTTACGTAATAGCACTGATGTCTGTAACAATATTTATGAGAAGCCCTTTCTTTTTCAAAACAACAAACGTTATCAATTCTACATTGCTTAGTAGGATCGGTTTTATATATATGACGTTCCGGAAGCCCATGATAGCTGAATAAAAGCAAATCAAAATTTTCGGGAAGTTGTTTTTTTATAGAATTACTCAAAACGTCTAAATAGTTCTCATCGTTATAAAAGGGAGGAAGAAAACTTATAGATAAATCGGAAAAATATTTTTTATGAATTTCTTTGGTTTTTTCCTCAACGGTTTCAGTTGTGCTCATGGCGTATTGCGGGTATAATGGAATGATGAGCACCTCAGTAACTCCCTTATTTTTTAGCTCAAAAAGCCCTTTTTTAATGGAAGGCTCTTGATATCTCATGGCTAATGCTACGGGATTCTTAATTTTATTTTTTATTTTTTCAGTAATTCTCTTTGAAATTACCACTAAGGGTGATCCTTCCTTCCACCAAATATTTTGATAGGCATGAGCAGATTCTTTCGGTCGTTTTGGAAGAATTAAACATTCTACAATGAATTTACGTATTAACCAGGGTGCATCAATAACTCGCTTATCCATTAAGAATTCACGCAAATAAATTCTTACATCTTTTTCAGTGGTAGATTTTGGCGATCCTAAATTGACCAAAAGTATGCCTTTCATTTTATCATTTAATATGTCTACAAAAGTAAGAATCTAATGCTAAAAATGCCCTTTTTTGCTATAATAAGAACTGATTGTAATATAAAATAATTACATAATCAGCAATTCGTCATATCATAAATTTACGCAGATTTATTAAATCGACCTAAGAGTAAAAAAATAAATTTTACACAATAAATCAATTAATCTATGTTGATTAGTTGTATTTATTTGTATATTTATAAAAAAATGAGAGAAATACATCCTTTAAAATAAATTTTCATAAAATGATCTAGTTGTGGGATTTGTATTTTAAATAGTAAGCAAGTTGAATATATAAGTTGTAGATTTTCAATAAATATTTATAAAATAAGAAGATTAGGAAAGAATAATTTTTTTGAATTTTTTATTTGTAAAAAAATTATTTCTAATTTTCAATAAGATAGCATGATTAACTACTGCAGGTATCATGATCTTTTTTACTTGTTCAACATTTTTTATTTGAGAATGCAAAGTATAATAACCATATCCCTTTACGCAACCATCTTCAAATAATAAAAATGAATTTTCTCCTAATTTCCTACCTTTATCCGCCAATAAAATATGTTTTTCTGTTTTAAATTTAAGTTCGGTAAGAACATCCCCACCGCCTTTAATTTTTTCTTCTAAATAAATCAAAATTTCTTTAGCTTTATTTAATGAAGTAAAGGTTAATAAGGCATATTTTTTATTTTTAGAATTAATAAAATCAATAAAAAAAACAGTAGGGTTATTCTTTAAAAAAATACCGTATATTTCTGAATGGATTTCTCTTATTGGACTATATAAAGGTTGATTAATCTTGTTTTCGTTATAGGCCTTAATTTTCGCAATAATTTCATTGCCGGTTAGTTCAACATTTACTTCCTCTGTACTTTCCTGGATTTTCCTGGATTTTTTGCTTTTAGATGTTAAAATCTGGCTGGCTTTAGTAGAAATATTTACGCTTTCATCTATATAAATAATTTTACCGGTTTTATCATGAAAATAAAAAACTCCTGTTTCAAGAGGCAGCTTTTCAATAAGCGAAAGAATTTTTTTATTTAATGATGAGTAGTTAGTATGTTTAATTGATGTTACAATGATGTTTTTCTGAGAATCTTTATCTAAGAGAAGCTGGAATAATTTAACCGTAGCACGTGCATCTCCATGAGCTCTGTGCCTGTCGGTTACGGGTATCCCTAACGAATTACATAGGTTTCCTAAAGAATAGGAAGCCAATCCCGGAATAAGAGTTCTGCTCAAGGTAATGGTATCCAAGGTAGCGCGCTTAAAATCATATCCTAATCGTGAAAATTCACTACGTATTATGCGGTAATCAAAAGAAATGTTATGCCCTACTAGGATAGTATCGTCAGTGATTTCAACAATTCGTTTGGCTAATTCATAAAATTTTGGAGCGGTTTTTACCATTTTTTTACTAATCCCCGTTAGCTTTTGAACATAAAAATGAATATCCTTTTCGGGATTAACCAAAGAAATAAAGGTATCAGTAATTTTTTCTCCATTAAATCTATATATGGCAATTTCAATTAAGCTTTCTTCATTAAACTTACCTCCAGTGGTTTCAATATCTAGAATAGCATAATCCATATAAAACTCTCTCTTCTCAACATAATTTATTTTCTTCTTTTTGCATTCTTCTTAACGCCTAAAGCTCCAAAAAACATTTTAGACCCTTCTCTTACAAAAGTTCTTCCTATGTCTCTTACAAAGGGTGAATTCATTACTTTTTCAAATAGAGAAGGTTCAGATTCTTGTTTTTTCGTATTTTCTTTTTTATTGACTTCAGTTTTCAAGTTTTCCGAATTCTTTTGTTCGGAAACACTATTCATCCTTTCACTTAAAATTTCATAGGCACTTTCTTTATTGATATCTTCTGCATATTTTTTTACTAAATCAGAATTATTAACAATTTCGTAAATTTCATCAGAAGTAAGCACATCCATCCGAGAGCTGGGAGAAATCATGAAGGTATCGGCTAACGGGGTAGGAATACCTTTTTCATCCAAGGATGTGATAAATGCTTCTCCTATACCCAATTGCTGAATAAGTTCATTAGCTTGATAATAGTTAGTAGATGGATAATTTTCAATGGCTTTATTAATTTCTTTTTTATCTTTTGCTGTAAATCCTCGTAAGGCATGTTGTATTTTTAGTCCCAATTGGCTCAATATGCCTTCAGGCACGTCTCCGGGAACTTGCGTGCAAAAATAAAGTCCTATGCCTTTTGAGCGTATAAGTTTAACCATTATTTCAATTTGATTGAGTAAAGCTTTCGAAGCCTCATTAAATATAAGGTGTGCCTCGTCGATAAAAATGGCAAGTTTCGGCTTATCTAAATCACCTACTTCAGGAAAAGTTTGATATATTTCAGATAGCAGGCTCAACATAAAAGTTGAAAAAAACTGTGGTTGATTCTGAATATCTTGTAAACGAATAATATTTACCACTCCCATACCGTCCCTAACTTCCAATAAATCATCAGTATTAAAGCTAGGTTCTCCGAAAAATCGGGCTGCGCCTTGTTGCTCAAGAGAAACAATTTTCCTTAAAATAGCACCTAATGAGCTGGGAGCAATAGATCCGTAATTTTGAGATAATTCAGATTTTCCCTGTTCATTATCAGTTACAAATTGTAAAACCTTTCGTAAATCATCAAGATCTATTAAAGGAAGCTTTTTATCATCACAATACTTGAAAAGTATAGACATAATGCTGGTCTGCACATCATTTAACTCAAGTATCTTACTTAATAAAATAGGTCCGAATTCGGTAACGGTAGCTCTAAGTCTGACTCCCTTTTCTTTCGAAATAGTTAGCAGCTCTACCGGAAATCCTTGTGCTTTATAAGTTAATCCAAGTTTTTCGTATCGTTCTAATATCTTAGGATTATTAGGGTCTCCTGCTTTTGCAATCCCACTTAGATCTCCTTTAATATCCATTAATAGGGTGGGAACTCCTTTAAAAGAAAGTTGTTCAGCCAATACTTGAAGCGTCTTAGTTTTTCCGGTTCCGGTAGCACCGGCAATTAATCCATGTCTATTAATCATCTTTAAAGGAACCGCTATTTCAACTTCCGAGACGACATTACCATCCAGCATAGCTTTTCCTAGCATTATTTTTTCTCCATTATAATTATACCGAGCAGTAAGGTCATGAATAAACTGTTCTTTCATTAAATGAAATTTAAATTATTATAAAAACTGTAAAGTTAGTGTTTTATAAAATAATTAAGAAGCTATCTGTTGCAAATATAATTTTTAACTATATTTATAAAATAATTATAAAATGATTAGCTAATAATTAATAATTAGATAATTTAAGTTATTTTTTGTACTTTGTAAATTTTATTATTATTTTGTAAAGTAATAAAAAGATCGACAATTTATATATAATGAAAATTAAAGTCATTAATAAATCAAAACACGAACTTCCTGAATATAAGACCGCTTTTTCCGCAGGTATGGATTTACGAGCTAATTTGGATGCTTCTGTAGTTTTGAAGCCTTTTGAAAGAAAGATAATACCTACAGGACTATATATGGAAATTCCTCCAGGATATGAAGGCCAAATACGTCCACGCAGCGGCTTAGCACTAAAGCATGGAATAGGGTGCCCGAATTCTCCGGGAACCATAGATGCTGATTACAGAGGCGAATTAGGGGTTATATTAGTAAATCTTTCAACTGAAGAATTTACCATTAATGATGGAGAACGAATAGCACAATTAGTTATTGCTAAGCATGAGACGATTGTGTGGGAAGAAGTTGATGAATTAAGTGAGACTGTAAGAGGCGAAGGGGGATATGGAAGTTCAGGAATAAAATAAAAAATATTAATACTTAAAAATATTTATAAAGAACATTTTAATTAGAAAAATTATGAGAATTATTGTTCCCATGGCCGGAAAAGGTTCAAGGTTAAGACCGCATACATTGACGGTTCCTAAACCGTTAATCCCTATTGCAGGTAAACCTATTGTACAAAGATTAGTGGAAGATATAGTTAAGGTAGTCGATGATAAAATAGATGAGATTGCATTTATTATAGGGGATTTTGGATCGGAAATCGAAAAACAATTAATTGACATAGCAGAAAAATTAGGAGCAAAAGGGTCCATTTACCACCAATTAAGTCCTTTAGGAACTGCTCATGCACTTTATTGTGCTAAAGAAAGTATGAAAGGCCCTATAATAATTGCCTTTGCAGACACCTTATTTAAAGCGGATTTTCAGCTCGATAAAAATTCAGATGGAGTAATTTGGGTAAAGAAAGTCGAAGATCCGAGTGCTTTTGGAGTTGTAAAATTAGATGAACAAGGAATAATTCAAGGTATCGTTGAAAAGCCTCAAGAATTTGTTTCGGATTTAGCCATTATAGGCATTTATTATTTCAAAGATGCTGATAAATTGATGAACGAAATTGATTATCTAATTGAAAATGATATTAAAGTTGCTAATGAATTCCAACTTACTAATGCTCTGGATACATTGAGGGAAAAAGGAGCTACTTTTACATTAGGTAAGGTTAATGATTGGATGGATTGCGGAAATAAAGAAGTAACCGTTGAAACAAATTCTAAAATATTAAATTATGAAAAAGATGAGTTAGCCTTATATCCTGAAAGCGCAAAAATTGAAAACAGTTTAATTATCCCTCCTTGTTTTATCGGAGAAAATGTTGAAATAATTAACTCAAAAATCGGTCCTAATGTTTCTTTAGGAAATGGAACTAAAATCGATAAAAGTAATATTGAAAACTCATTGATACAGGAAAATACACGTATTAGTCACGGAAATCTTATCAATTCTATGATTGGTAATTCTGCTAAATATATTGGAGTATCCAGATCCTTAAGTTTAGGTGATTATAGTGTATTAGAAACTAAATAAAACCTATGAAGAAATTACTGATCTTGATCTTGGTAGCTGTATTTATGTTTTCATGTAAAACACAAAAGGCGGTTTCCATCAATCACAAGGAAATCAAACATGAAAATGCAAGTGCAGCAAGTTTATATAAATCAATTGTAGAACCCATAAATTTTTCTACTTTGAAAATTAAGGCAACTGCAGATATTGAATCAGGTAGTTCATATCCTTCCGTAGCCTTAACTTTATATATTGATCAAGGAAATCAGATTTGGGCGAATGCTACCCTAATTCTTCCTTTAGCCAGAGCTTCCATATATCCCGGCGGATTTAAAATGTATGAAAGATTAGGAAAAACTTATGTTGATTCTAATTTTGATTATCTTAATAGCCTTTTAAAAGTTGATTTTTTAACGTATAAAAATATCGAAGATCTATTAGTAGGTAAATTATTTTTTCCTATCAATGATCAAGATTTTAACTTTTCCATAGAAAATAATTACTACATACTAACTTCCAAAAAATTAATGAAAGTAGGAAGCGGGAAAGGAGCAAGAAATTTTTCAAGAAGATTGATCTTCGATTCTAATTACAATTTAAGACAAATTAGTATGGAAGATAAATCAAAAGACACATATTTACAGATAGATTATGCTGATTATGTAAATATTGAGAATAAAATTTTACCAAAAAATATTAAAATTTTCATAAAAGGAGAAAAAGAGATTAAAATTACGTTGAATTATAATAAATTTGAATTTGTTAATATGGAAACGCCTTTTGAAATTCCAAAGGGATATTCGCAAAGAAAAATTAATGAATGAATAGTAGTAAAAAAATATATATATTTTTCTTTCTATTAATAACTATAGTTACTTATAGTCAGCTACCCTATAAGAAAGAAGATCTTCAAAAACAAAGTGTCCAGCTAAAACAAGAGATTGCAGAGCTTAATAAAGCTTTGATTTCAAGTAAAAACGAATCTAAGATCTCAATAGCTTATATTGCTAATCTTGATAAAAAAATTAAAGTACGGGCAAAGCTCATAAGTAACACACGTAAAGAGTCTCGAGTTCTTGATGAAGAAATATATTTGAATCAATTAGCCGTTAATAAACTGAGAAGAGAATTAAAAAAATTAAGAGAAAACTATGCGGATGTATTAATTCGATCTTATAAGAACAGATCTGTACAAAATAAGATACTCTTTATTCTTTCATCCGAAAACATATCTCAAGCATTTCGGCGTATAAAGTACTTACAAAAATATTCTGAATTTCAAGACGAAAAAGTTGCGGAAATAAATGAAAAGCAACAGCAAATTTTGCATACTATTGAATTAAGGGAGGCAGCAAAAAAAGAGAAGCTAGAAGTGTTAGCGCAACAGCAATCCCAGATTAATCAATTAAATGTTGAAAAAAAGGAAAAAGAAATTGTTGTACAACGATATATGAAGGAGCAGGGAGACCTAGCCGAAAAAATAAAGCAAAAACAAACTCAGCAAAAAGTATTAGAAAAACAAGTGCAAGCAATTATTGCAGAAGAGCTAAGAATTGTTAAGTTAAAAGAAGCTGAAGAAAAAAGAAAAGCAGAAGAGCTTGAGAGGTTAAGGAAAAAAACAATAGAAGAAGAACGAGCTAAAAAAGCGATGGAGGCACAGTTGGCAGCGCAAAGAATAGCTGAGGCTAAAGCTGCTGCAGCCAAAAAAGCAGCTGAAGAGGCTTTAGCAGCTAAAATAGCTGCTCAAAAAGAGGCAAATGATAAAGCGGCAGCCAAAAGAGCAGAAGATGCAAGAAAAGCAGCGGAAAAGGCAGCAGCGGAAAAGGCAGTTGCAGATAAATTAGCAGCTAAGAAAGCAGAAGATGCTAAAATTGCAGAAGAAAAAGCTATAGAAAAGAAGAAGTCGTTAGAACTTCCTAATGTCAATACTAGTGCTTCAGAAACGTTATCAAAGGATTTTGAATCAAATAAAAATTCATTACCATGGCCGGTTTCCGGTACAGTTGTTTCCGGATTTGGAAGAACGCCACATCCTGTTGTTCCAAACATTTATGTTGAACACCAAGGAATTGAAATATCTGCTGCACCTGGTAGTTCAGCAAAAGCTGTTTTTAATGGTACTGTTAGTAGAATTTTAATTGTGCCGGGCGGAGGAAAAGCTGTCTTGATAAGTCATGGAAACTATTTTACCTTATATTCGAATCTATCATCTGTTAACGTATCCGTGGGAGACAAAATAAAAACAGGTCAAGCATTAGGGAAAATTTACACAGATGATACGAATACTACCCTATTAGGTTTTCAAGTATGGAAAGGTACTGTTCCTCAAAATCCTGCCAACTGGCTATCCGGTATGTAAATGATTTATAGAAAATGTATTATAATATGAATTAACAATTTTCAAAAATTTATTAACTTTGAAACAAATCAAAAAAAATTATGAGATTATTTGAACATCCTATGTCTATAATAATAATATTAGTTGTTGTATTATTATTGTTTGGAGGGAAAAAGATTCCTGAATTGATGAGAGGTTTAGGATCGGGATTGAAGGAGTTTAAAGAAGCTACCAAATCTGATGAAGAAAAGAAAAAAAAATCTGATTCATCTAATAATTCTAAAGAAGAAAACTAATTTTTATATTAGTTTCATAAATTACTAACATAAATAAAAACATGAAATTTACGGAAAAAGCCTGGAAAATATTCAATCAAAGCATTCAGGATTATCATATAAAAGATAATGTAAATCAAAATATTAATAATCCCTATCCGCAAGATAAAATAGAGCACTTACTGTATTTAAAAAATTGGATTGATACGGTACAGTGGCATTTAGAAGATTTAATAAGGGATGAAAATATTGATCCGATCGAAGCTTTAAGATTAAAGAGATGGATTGATCAATCCAACCAAGAAAGAACAGATCGGGTTGAAAATTTGGATAGCTGGTTTTTACAAAAATATGAAAACGTAAACGTTTTGCCTCAAGCAAAAATTAATACCGAAAGTCCAGCATGGGCAATAGACCGTTTTTCTATCTTAGCACTAAAAATATATCATATGAAGGCGGAGGCAGAAAGACAAGATGCCGGAATAGAGCATAAACAAAGTTGTCGAAAGAAATTAGAGATCTTACAACAACAATATATAGATCTTTCTACAGCTATTGAAGAGCTTTTAGAGGATTACTCTGCCGGAAGGAAATATATGAAAGTTTATAAGCAAATGAAGATGTATAATGATGAAGAATTAAATCCGGTGCTTTATAACAGAAATAAATAAATTATAATTTATTATCCACACTCCTTACCACCTGTTTAAAAATGTAATAAATATTGTAATACAGGTAATATCTTATATAGCTTTTAAAATTTTTATAATCTTTTAATTAATATGAATTAAATAAATATAATGAAAAAAATTATATATTCTTTGCTATTAGTATGTAGCATCTTTTTGGTTGGTTGTTTTGAATCAAGCACCACTGGAAACTCTATAATTCGTTTGATAGATAATCCAACAGATAAGGAAATAAAAGTAGCAATTGATGGCAATGAATTAGTTATTCCAGCCAAATCAAGCGTTAATCATACATTTGAATATTATGGTAAACATCAGTTAACTTATAATGGTCAATCATTAAACTTCATAGTTAAACCTACGAAATCATATAATGATGGGTTTATCAATCCGACCCAATCTAACTATTATATATATCAAGCCTATTATTCTACTAAGGGTCAAACAAGAAAAAACGAAATGATCAAAAACGTAAAGACTTTCCAAGTGACTATCAATGGCGAGCCGTGGGATATAGAACTTCCAGTTAAAATTATTAATGATGTATTTATTGAAAGATATTATGGTAAATATGGTGTAGCATGGAGTTATGGTATAAATGATAAATTGCCAGAGCAAATAAGCGTTGAAAAAAGTACTTCTTCAGATCCAATAAGGTATAAATTATTTCGTGAAGCTGATTTTATTGATTATCTAGCTAAAACTGACGAAGAACTCAAAACATTACAGTTTCCAAATCAACCCAAAAAATATGCTGATTTAACTAAACATATTGTTCCCAATATCAATATAGCTGATATTAAATGTGATGAGGGACGAGAATTTGTGAAACAACATCTAGCTGATTGGAACAACCTTTTTACCTTAAAGGGAGATGAGTTTACTAAATTACATAGTCAAATAATCTCCTCTGATACTTACAAAAAAAGTTCGAATATTTATGACAAATGCATTAAAGAAAAGGATTATACTTGTAGTTCTGCGATTAGAAAAATTGACTCAGCATTTAGACCTATCGAACAAGTAAATCTGTTTATTACTGAATAATTGGTCAAATATTGATTGATAAATAATATATTATATGAGGCACCTAATTGAATGATTAGGTGCTTTTTTTTGGTAAGTAATAGTAAAGTTATATAGGATATATTCCTATTTACATATTTATTTCTTTGTAATTCTTCCCGATATTAAATCTTAACAAAATATTGATATCATAATAATATGCATTTCTTAAAATGCTAAATGGGATTGTTATTTGCCTTGTAATGAAAAACACAATTCAGGTAAACATAATTTTTAGTTGTAATATAAAAAATATAAAATTTTTGAAATTAAATTTTATACGAATATATTCGTAATTTATTTGTTTATACAAGATAGTTTGAAATGGATAGTAATTAATATTTATATATAAATAATAGTAAAATAAATAATTAAGAAATAAAAATAGTGCGTATATTGAGTTATTATTATATTTAATATTTTGAAAGCATAAAATTAAAATACTAATGATGAAGAAATTTTTATTATTTATACTTATTACTACTATTTCACCATATTTTTATTCTCAACAAATTCTAACAGATAGTCCACTTAAAGATACGGTAACTATACCTGAAAAAGTTAAAAACTGGAAAATTAGTGGAGATCATTCCTTAATTGTAAACCAAAGTTCATTTTCTAATTGGATTGCCGGAGGTACTAATTCTTTTGGAGGTTCAGGTAGAATAAAGTATACCTTTGATTATAAAAAAGGTAAAAATATTTTTAAAAATATTCTTACAATCGGATACGGTCAGGTAAATAATAAAAATGATAAAATGAAAAAAACCGATGATATATTGTTGCTTGAATCTATGTATGGACGTAGTATATCAAAAAATTGGTATGCAAGTGTAGATATGTCATTTAAAACACAAATGTTTAACGGATATGATTATACGACTCATCCTGATTATACGCCTAAAGACAGGATTTCATCTTTTATGTCTCCGGGATATCTAACCTTAGGGATTGGTTTTGATTTCAAGCCCGATGGAAATTTTCAGCTGTCATTATTACCTATAACGTCTAAAAATACGTTTGTACTGGATAGAAAATTGCAGAAAAAAAATAATTATGGGTTAAAACACGATGGAGACTGTGTATATATGGAATTAGGAGCCATGACCTCAGCTAAATATAAATTAGTGGTAATGAAAAATGTGGTTTGGAATAATTCCTTATCTTTATTTACAAATTATCTGTCCCATACGGAAAGAGTAGATGTGAACTTTGGAAGTGTAGTGGATATGAAGGTTAATGATCATATATCTACTAAGTTGACCTTTGACATGATTTACGATCACGATCAAATTAAAAGAGTGCAAACACGACAAACATTTGGTATAGGAGTTTCTTATGGTTTTAAATCTAAAAATTAAACCTGAAAAATGAAATCAAATTAAGAAAAATTAAAAAATCTTAATTATGAAAGCTTTTTCAATTAATTATATAATAAACATTATAATTAATAAGATATATTTTTCACATAAAAACGTTTTTTATATTTTACATTACTTTTATCTTTGCGAATATTTACTTTTAACAAAAATAAATGAAATTACTAGCAGTGGGTACCGTTGCATACGATGCCATAGAAACACCATTTGGGAAAACTGATAAAATTTTAGGAGGAGCGGCCACCTATATTGGCTTAGCTGCTGCAAAGCTTGGAGCAGAGGTTAATATTGTTTCCGTGATAGGAGGAGATTTTAAATCTGATTATATAGAAGTATTTCATAAAAATTCTATTGGTATAGAAGGGGTAAAAAAAATAGAAGACGGAAAAACTTTTTTTTGGTCAGGAAAATATCATATTGATATGAATAATCGGGACACATTAATTACTGAATTAAATGTGCTAGAAAATTTTGAGCCACAAATACCTGATTCACAAAAGAATTCGGAGATCGTTATGTTGGGGAATTTACATCCTGCCATACAGCTATCCGTATTAGCGCAAATGTCGGTAAAACCGAAATTAGTAATTTTAGATACAATGGATTTCTGGATGAATACCGCTTGGGATTCATTACTTCAAATTATATCCAAAGTCGATGTAATTACTATTAACGATGCCGAAGCACGTCAACTATCGGGAGAGTACAGTTTGGTTAAAGCAGCTAAAAAAATCCAAACAATGGGACCAAAGGTAGTAATTATAAAAAAAGGAGAGCATGGCGCGCTATTATTTAGCGAAAATAAAGTGTTCTTTGCTCCGGCTTTACCGTTAGAAGATGTATTCGATCCCACAGGAGCAGGAGATACCTTTGCCGGTGGATTTGCCGGATATTTAACACAAACGGCAGATTTATCGTATGATAATATGAAAAAAGCCATTATTGTAGGTAGCGCCTTAGCATCTTTTACCGTAGAAAAATTCGGAACAGATAAATTACAAAACTTATCTTCTACAGAATTTGAAAATAGGCTTACTGAATTTAAAAATCTGACGGACTACAACTATAGATTCTAAATTTCAAATTATCTAAAATTATATATAACCTTTGATTTAAATAATTAAAGGTTTTTTTAATTTTATAGCTAAAAAACATGTTTTTATGATAAAATCGAAAATTATAACCCTGAATTTATTAACAATCTTAACCTTAAACGTAAATGCACAAATCATGAAATATCCGGTCACAGAAAAGGAAACGGTAAACGATGAATATTTTGGAGAAAAAGTTCCTGCACCCTATAGATGGTTAGAGTATGACCAATCTCCAAAAACAAAACAATGGATAAAGGAACAGAATGAATTGACTTTTGACTATTTAAGTAAAATACCTTACAAAAACCAACTCAAAGACCAACTTAAAAAATTATGGAATTACCAAAGAGTATCTGCTCCAATTGAAGAAGGAGACTATACTTATTATTATAAAAACGATGGGTTGCAGCCGCAGTCGGTTTTATATAGAAAGTTAACATCCGGAGGTAAAGAAGAAATATTTTTAGATCCCAATAAATTTTCAAAAGACGGTACTACTTCGCTGGGAGGCATTTCATTTAGCAAAGATGGAAGTTTGGCTGCCTATCAAATATCTGAAGGAGGCTCTGATTGGAGAAAGGTTATAGTCGTAAACACGAAAACAAAAAAGCAAATTGGAGATACCCTTACAAATGTCAAATTTTCAGATATTGCTTGGAAATCAAATGAAGGATTTTATTATTCAGGTTATCAAAAACCTAAAGAAGGAAGTCAGCTATCGGGAAAAACCGAACATCATATATTGTACTTTCACTACATAAAAGAATCTCAATCCGCAGATCGCATAATTTTTGGTGGAGAAGAAATACCTCGAAGATATATTAATGCTAAAGTTTCTGAAGATCAAAGATATCTTATTATTTCAGCAGCCAATTCGACTTCAGGTAATGAATTATATATACAAGATTTAAAAAATAACAATAAAATATATCCGATAGTAACCGGTTTTTCTAACAGTTACGATGTTATTACTACTGATGGTGATTGGTTATACATACTAACTAATGAACAAGCCCCCAATAATAAATTAGTCAAATTGAATGCTAGGCAAATAAGTAAAAAAAGATTACCATGGCAAACCGTGATTTCTGAGTCCGAATCAGTACTATATGTAAGCAGTGCTCATAAATATTTATTTGCAAAGTACGTAGTAGATGTCCACTCAGAAGTCAAACAATATACACTAGAAGGGAAATTATTAAGGACAATTGAATTACCCGGTTTAGGTCAGGCAACAGGATTTATTGGAAAAGTTAACCAAAAGGAAATATATTATTCTTTTACTAGCTACATTTATCCATCTACCATTTTTAAACTGAATACTGAAAGCGGTGAATCCAAACTTTATAAAAAACCTGAAATAAACTTCAATCCGGAACATTTTGAGAGTAAACAAATTTTTTATACTTCTGAAGACGGGACAAAAATACCAATGACCATTACGTATAAAAAAGGAATAAAGTTAGACGGTAAAAATCCGACTATTCTATACGGATATGGAGGATTTGAAATCAGCTTGTTGCCTTCTTTCTCGGTTGCTACGGCAGTATGGCTACAAAATGGAGGGATATATGCAGTAGCTAATCTTAGAGGAGGAGGAGAGTATGGAAGAAAGTGGCATGATGCAGGAATTAAGCTTAAGAAAAAAAATGTTTTTAATGATTTTATAGCAGCTGGGGAGTATCTTATTTCTCAAAATTATACCTCATCTGAACGTTTAGCTTTATCAGGTGGATCTAATGGTGGATTGCTAGTGGGAGCAGTAATGACAATGCGTCCAAATTTAGCTAAAGTAGCCTTACCTGCTGTAGGGGTTTTGGACATGTTACGTTATCATACCTTTACTGCCGGTGCTGGATGGGCCTACGATTACGGAACTGCAGAAGATCATAAAGATATGTTTACCTATCTAAAATCGTATTCTCCTGTGCATAATGTAAAAAAGGGAATTTGTTACCCTGCAACCCTGATTACTACCGGAGATCATGATGATAGGGTGGTGCCTTCTCACTCATACAAATTTACAGCGGAATTACAGGAAAAGCAAAATTGCTCTAATCCGGTTTTAATTAGAATTGAAACTCGAGCCGGACATGGAGCTGGTAAACCGGTAGAATTATTGATTGAGGAAACTGCAGATAAATTTGCTTTTACACTTTATAATTTTGGGATAAAAGATTTAAAATAAGAATTTAGTCAGATTAAAAGAAGTGGGGATTATTTTATAAATATAACAATCCCCATATTTTGTTCTGTTTATTAGTTAAAAATAGTAAATGCAGAGAAGGTTGAATAGCTTTATTTTGATTACGATCATTCAGGTAATCAAATTTTAAGAATTTTGCAATATCATGGTCAAAATGAACCTGTGCTATATGAGTTGTAGCCAGTGCCAAATCCACTTCAAATAATAGATGGTTCTTTGTTATTTAGAGTTTGATTAATAAAATGCAAAAGACGGTGACCCGGAATTGTTTGAAAAACTTCGTCAACACTATGAAGCTAAAAAAGGCAAACTTCATACTTTAATCAAGAAGGAGTTATTGCATATGATGAAAACTGATGTTTCTGAAAAACTAATTGATTCCTCTAATGCAAAATATGTAGATGGAAGTTGCACGGTAACAGTAGATTTCTATAAATCAAGCAATAATGATTTGAAACTTTCATTAGATAGAGCGAATGTTAAATTTTATTATAATAAATACCGTTACGATGTTCCCAATGGCTTTAACGATAAATATGTTTTTACCCTAAATTCTTGAGGAACGAGAAGCATAATGAATGAAATTATAACAAAAGCTTACCATGTATATTCAAGTGGAAAAGCATTTGAAATTAAATATCCATAAGTTATGAGAAAATATAGAATGGTTATTTTTTTAGTGATAATATAGGTAATTGGGGGTATCGTTTTTTTTATTTAAAAGTCAAGTTATAAAAATCGTATTAAAAAAGATTTAGGATTTAAGACAAATGGTTTAAAACTTGAGAAAAAAACTAAAAAAGAAGAATGTTCACCTAATGGAGACGGTATAAAATCCTAACTCTGAAATATGAAAATTTAATTAGAGGTATTGAAGATTTAGATAATCCCTATCAAAGAAGAATTGCCACCAAATGAAATTCCGAACGATTTTCAATCAATTGTAAAAGGTTATTATAAATGTATTATTGATGAAGATGACAACAGAAATTTTAAAATATTGATAATAGACTCTCATAGCAAAGAAATATGTGTATATTATCAAATTATGTAATAAAATTCCTTGCAAATGCGAGAAGTTTTAAAAGCTTTAATGAGTGGTAAGCGGTTTAAACCCAACTAAACAACAGATAGAAAAAACAAAAGAATTAAAAAAGGAATCCACTGTGTTAAAGTTTTGTATTCACAATAATTGTACTATCAATATTTGGAGT
>NZ_JAMBJZ010000031.1:0-20370 GCF_025291155.1 Apibacter sp. | reverse complement strand
AAAACAGAATTTACATTATGCAAGCCTATATCAATTTCCAAATGTGACTTTTGTAATTCCTTTACCTCCTCAAAGAGGTAAAATAATCTATTTTGAAGGAGATAAAAATAAAAATTTGGAAGATCCAGATTTAGTATACATGAAAGCTACGACAGATCATGAGACTAAAGAATTTTCATTTTATGGTAAAAAAGGAATTACAGGAGTTCAAAAACAAATAAATATTGATGGTTTGATTATTTCGATAGGTTATGGTTCACGAATATATAAAACTTCTCCCTTTTCGCTAAAGTTAAATAAATTCACTATGGAGCATTATCCGGGTAGTAATAGTCCATCTTCATATGAATCGCATGTTTCGATTATAGACAATGGTAAGGAAATTCCCTACAATATTTATATGAATCATATATTAAATTATAAAGGATATAGATTCTTTCAATCCAGTTTTGATCCAGATCTTAAAGGGACTATATTATCAGTAAATCACGATTTATGGGGAACAACAATCACATATATAGGCTATGCTCTCTTAATAATAGGAATGTTTATGACATTGTTTTGGAAAGGAACTAGATTTTCAAAACTGAACCTTCAGCTAAAAAAAATTGCAGAATATAAAAAAATTCATGTCCTAGTTTTACTACTTTTAAGTCAATACGCTTTTACTCAAAATATTAACAAAGTAAGTGAAAAGCAGGGACATGATCATTCTCAACATACCTATTTAAATAATTCTAAAGAAGTTAACAGTAGAACTTTTAGCAAAACTATTAACATTCCAAAATCACATTCTGATAAATTTGGAGAACTTTTAGTTCAGTCTTTCGAAGGTAGAATCGAGCCAGTAAATACATTAGCTTTAGAAATTTTACGTAAATTATATAAAAGCGAAAAATTTTACGATTTAGATGCCAATCAGTTTTTTATTTCGATCTCTATGAATCCAATGAATTGGGCAAATGTTCCTATTATTAAAGTTGGAAATAGAGGAGGTGAACAGCTTAAAAAAATAACAAAAGCTAATAAAGAAGGATATACCTCTTTAATGAATCTTTTTATTACAAAATCCGACGGATCACCCTTTTTTGTGTTGGAAGATGATTTTCGACGAGCATTTAGTAAAAAACCATCTGAACGTACTAATTACGATAAAGAAATAATTGAGCTTAATGACAAGCTTCAAGTGATGCAAGGAATTATAAGCGGACAGTATTTAAAATTTATACCTATTCCGAACGATAAAAATCATACTTGGACTTCATGGATATCATCAGATATGAAAACTAATGAAACCGCTTTAAATTTAATAGGTGGATATTTTAGATCCGTGTTGTTAGCTGAAAAAGATGGGAATTGGAATCAAGCGGATGAAGCACTTCATAAAATAACAAACTATCAATTAAAATGGGGGGAAGAAGTTATCCCGTCAAAACCAAAAATTGATTGGGAAATCCGATATAATAATTGGAATATTTTCTTCAAAATTATGATTCTCTATGCTCTATTAGGAGTATTGTTACTTTTAATTGCTTTTTTAAAACTATTTACAGATACTAATAAATTCTATACAGGACTTGAAAAAGTTTTATTAGTAATTGTAATTCTAGCAATGATTATACAAGGCATCGGATTAGGAGTACGCTGGTACGTATCGGGGCATGAGCCTTGGTCTAATGGATATGAAGCAGTTATGTTTATAAGTTGGGTAAGTGTATTGGCTGGGTTATTATTATATCGAAATAGGAACGGATTTATTCCAGCAGCTGGATGTTTGGTGGCTGTCATTTTAATGGGATTTGCTCATGGAGGAGATCAAATGAACCCTCAAATTACCCCCTTAGTTCCTGTTTTAAAATCTTATTGGTTAATGATACATGTTGCTGTAATTACTTCTAGTTACGGTTTTTTTGGCTTAAGTGCTTTAATCGGTACTGTTGTTTTAATATTATTTATCCTAAACCATAAAAGAATATCTCATAAGGTTGAAAGTTCAATTAGAGAATTAACTATTGTAAATGAAATATCCCTTACTCTTGGAATATTTTTATTAACTATAGGGACTTTTTTGGGAGGAATATGGGCAAATGAAAGCTGGGGACGTTATTGGAGTTGGGATCCTAAAGAAACTTGGGCACTTATTTCTATAATAATTTATGCCATAGTTCTCCATTTAAGATTAATACCCAATTGGAGAGGGAAATATCTATTTAATTTTTTGTCTATAATTTCTTTCTCATCCATACTTATGACCTATTTCGGAGTAAACTATTATTTATCAGGATTACATTCCTATGCGCAAGGAGATTCAGTTCCCGTGCCTTTGTGGGTCTATATAGTAGCTATGTCAGTAATTTTGTTGGGTATTATTTCATTTATGGCACAAAAAAGAAAGATTTATTCATAAAATTTTTGTTTAATTAACCTTATTAAAATTATTATATGAATGTTTTTAAAGTTTTTTTAATTTAATTTTATATAGTTTTATTCCGTAGTAAGTAGAAAAAATAAGATAATTTTACAATTATTATTTTTTTAATATTTTGGTATAATAAAAACCTATTTTCTGATAATGATTAAATTTATTCGTAATAAATTACTCTTTGTTATAAAAAAAGCAAATAAATAAATGACAAAGAATTTCAAAATATCAAGAAATATAATTACATTTGTAATCTGTAAAATTAGACATCTTATCTGCTAAAACTATCGTTCCTTTTTTAAATAATTTCCAAAGGTGTATTAAAAAAATATAATTTTTTCAACTAAAAGTTTTACGGATAATGAAAAATAATAATAGTTTTCCATTATGATAATAAGGTATAAAACGTGTGGAATCTAACTTAGAATTTTAGAATTTTAAATTACTTTGTGATAACTTTTTTCATAATATATAAAGGGTTTGTAATAAGACCTTACTTACAAAAGAAGGAATAAGATTATAAGCTTTTCCTTAAAAAATTTTACATAATATATATATTTGCAATATTAATTTTAAATTAAAATTATGGAGTATAATACTCAAAGAAAAAAATTAATTATTCCTGAATACGGAAGACATGTACAACAATTGGTAGATCATTGTATGACGATAAAAGATGATAACGAAAGAAATAAATTTGCCAGATCTATTATAGATGTAATGGGTGATCTAAATCCACACCTACGTGATGTACCAGATTTCCAGCATAAACTATGGGATCAACTTTTTATAATGGCTAATTTTGAATTAGAAGTAGAATCCCCTTATCCTATCCCAACTAAGTCAGACATGAATACTAAACCAAAAAAGATGGGATATCCTAGTAATGAATCCAAATACAGATATTACGGTACTAATGTGAAGAAAATGATTGAAATAGCGCGAAGTTGGGAAGAAGGCGATAAAAAGGAAGGATTAAAATATGTTATAGCCAATCAAATGAAAAAAAATTATCTGAAATGGAACAAAGATCAGGTAGAAGATGAAGTTATAGTAAATCATTTAGAAGAATTGTCAAATGGAGCATTAAAATTAAATTCCAAAGATCCTTTAGTGAATATACCAATACAAAATAATTCAAATTTGACATATAAAAATAAAAATAGAAATAATAATTATAGAAACCAAAAAAAGAATAATTTTTCAAAAAATAAAAATAAATAATGAATACTTTTCAGATTTGTGGTGGAAAACCTCTTCATGGAGAATTTTATCCGCAAGGTGCCAAAAATGAAGCTCTTCAAGTCATATGTGCAACTTTGCTTACCTCAAAATCCGTTAGGATAAAAAATATTCCGGAAATTCAGGATGTATTAATTTTAATTGAAATTTTAAAAACTGTTGGGGTTAAAGTAACCAGGAATGTTAAAGGAGATTATACATTTTGTTCTGAAGAAATTGATTTTGAATTTCTGAAAAGTAAAGATTTTAGAAAAAACGGAGCACAGTTAAGAGGCTCCATCATGCTATTAGGCCCTTTGTTGAGCAGATTCGGAGAGGCATATATTCCTATACCAGGAGGTGATAAAATTGGAAGAAGAAGATTAGATACTCATTTTAACGGATTTATTGATTTAGGAGCGGAATTTGAATACGACGAAGAGGAAAAATTTTACTCCGTTAAAGCAAAAAAATTACAAGGAAATTATTTACTCTTAGAAGAGGCTTCAGTTACGGGTACCGCTAACATTATTATGGCAGCCGTGTTAGCTGAAGGAAAAACGCAAATATACAATGCCGCTTGCGAGCCGTATATACAACAGTTATGTAAGTTGCTTTTAAAAATGGGAGCGAAGATTGAAGGCATCGGATCTAATTTTTTGACTATTTACGGAGTATCTGAACTTAACGGTGCAGAACACACTGTTCTTCCTGATATGATTGAGATTGGAAGTATTATTGGATTAGCGGCGATGACTCGGTCAGAGATTACAATTAAAGAGGTAAGTTGGGAAAATTTAGGAAATATTCCGGATACTTTTAGAAGATTAGGGATTCAAATAGATAAAATAGGAGATGATTTACACATTCCCTCACAAGAACATTATAAAATACAAAATTTTATTGACGGATCGATTTTGACAATTTCTGATGCGCCTTGGCCTGGATTTACACCAGATTTATTAAGCATTATTTTAGTGGTTGCTACGCAGGCTAAAGGAAGTGTTCTTATTCATCAAAAAATGTTTGAAAGTAGATTGTTTTTTGTTGATAAATTAATCGATATGGGAGCACAAATTATTCTTTGCGACCCGCACAGAGCTACCGTTATAGGACTAAACCATAAAGTACCTTTACGAGGCACAATTATGACTTCACCAGATATTAGAGCCGGTATTTCATTATTAATCGCTGCCATGTCTGCAAAAGGTACAAGTAGAATTCATAATATTTATCAAATAGATAGAGGGTATGAAAACATTGATGATCGATTAAGAGCTTTAGGCGCTGAAATTGAACGAATTAATGTTTAATCTAAAAAAAATAACAATGCATGGGAATCAACGTTTAAAAATTACTATCATAATCGCAATATATAATAGAAAAGAAGAACTCCAAGAACTATTGTACAGTTTGATTAAACAAACTGACAAAAACTTTGAAATAATTGTAGTTGATGATGGATCAGAAAAAAAACTTGAAACTATAGTTTCTTCCTACGCAAATGAATTAGATATAAAATATTTTTACAAAAATAATTCTGGAGCCGGTTTATCAAGAAACTATGGGGCAAGACATGCATCAGGTAATTATTATATTTTTTTAGATTCTGATTGTATTGTTCCCACAAATTACATCGAAAATGTACGCAATGAGCTTAAACGTAATTATGTAGATGCGTGGGGGGGGGCTGATTCTGCCGATAAAAATTTTACGGATTTACAAAAAGCTATATCCTATTCCATGACCTCATTATTTACTACCGGTGGAATACGAGGAAATAAAAAATCAGTAAATAAATTTCAACCACGAAGTTTCAATATGGGAATTTCTAAAGAAGCTTTCGATGATGTAAAAGGATTTTCAGAGCTGAGAGTAGGGGAGGATCCTGATTTAAGCCTTGCTTTATGGGAAAAAGGATATAACACAAGTTTTTTTCCTGATTGTAAAGTTTTTCATAAAAGAAGATCCTCATTAAAGAAATTTTCCAATCAAATTTATCATTTTGGAATTGCTCGTCCAATTTTAAACCAAAGACATCCAAAATTTAAAAAGATTACATTTTGGTTTCCCTCTATATTTATGATTTTTACGGTTATATCTGTTCTATTATCTTTTATAGAATATTGGTTTATTTTACCGTTAGTTTTTTATTGTTGCCTTATATTAATTGATTCAAGCTATAGAAATAGGAGTTTGAAAATTGGATTGCTATCATTAGTATCAACCTTTATCCAGTTTTTTTCTTATGGATCCGGTTATTTGTTGTCTTATGTAAAAGTAGAAATTTTAAACATCGATCCAAAAATTGCATTTCCATCCCATTATTGCTAATTTTATCTAAAAGAAGCATGATTACTGGTTTTCATTAATCTTCCTTCTTCAACAACTTCTTTTTTATTTTCGTAATAATATGTGTTATAATATAAGACATTGTTCTCTATTTTAACAGTTTTTACTTTTATTCCGCCATTTTTATTTATATACTTTTTAAAATTATCTTTTTTGGCCTCCTTTTTAGAAAAAAATAAAACATAATCACAATCATTTAACCATTCAATCCTCTTATAAGATTGTACCCCATTGGTAATTTCCAATTGCCTATTTCCCATTCTTATAATTATTGAATTTAAATTAGGATTTGGGCTAACATTTCTAAATTCACCTTTATTAAAATCGAGGCACGTAAGTTTCTTATCCTGAGCATAAGAAGTCAAAGAAAGGGATAAGAATAACAATATAATAATTTTTTTCATATCTCAAATATAACAAAATAATTTAGCTAAAAAAAAATAGGTGTTGATAACTTTATTTAGTTTATTATTAATCTATTACTATCAATATATTTATTATTTCAACTCATTTTGTTTTCAATAAATAATCTTAATTATCAGTATCTAATTATATTTTTTTTTAATAATATCATAAGAAATAATTATGTTGAAAATAAAATCTTTAAATAAAAAAAGCTATGCTAAATTAAAATTAACTTTGTAATACAAATATAAGCTACGTTTCGAATACATGAAATTTGACAGTCAAATATCTTCTACTATATTTATTTATAGTATTTAAATACAATAATTAAATCGTCAAATATTGTATTCGTGCTTTCCATGCTAAACTTTTAATAGTACTTAAATAAATTCTATACTAATTAAATGTTACGCATAATTTCAGTATAATATTTTAAATTAAACATAAAATGATTCAGACAGTTATTAAAAGAGATGGACGTGTTGTCGAGTTTAATAAAAACAAGATTTTTAATGCAATCAGTAAAGCGATGCAAAGCACAAAAAACGGAGTGGATTCTTTTTTAATACAAAAAATTACTGATGAAATATTTTCGCAGGGAAAAAAAGAGATGACCGTTGAAGATATACAGGATATGGTAGAAATGGAGCTAATGAAAAGCCCACGTAAAGAGGTTGCAAAAAAATATATATCCTATAGAGATCAAAGAAATGTTGCAAGGAAAGCGAAAACTTGTAATATGTTTTTAGAAATAATAGAAACGAAATCAAATGAGATAACGAGGGAGAATGCAAATATGAACGCAGATACTCCTGCAGGTATGATGATGAAGTTTGCAAGTGAGACTACTAAACCTTTTGTTGATGATTATCTTTTAGATCCTAAAGCAAAAGAAGCAATACAATCGAATTATATACACGTACACGATAAAGATTATTATCCCACTAAAAGTCTTACCTGTGTACAACACCCTTTAAATAAAATATTACAAAACGGTTTATTTGCAGGACATGGAGAATCTAGACCCGCAAAAAGAATTGAAACTGCTAGTATGCTGGCCTGTATTTCATTAGAAACCGCTCAGAATGAGATGCATGGTGGTCAGGCAATTCCGGCATTTGATTTTTATTTAGCACCTTTCGTAAGGAAAAGTTATATAGAAGAAATTAAAATATTAGAGCAAATTAACGGAAAAAATTATGAGCATTTATATAACTATGAAATTAAAGACTATATAAAGGAAGGATTAGACGATAAACAGGGCGATCAAAGAATTGTACAACATGCTATAAATCGAACCGTGAGTCGTGTGCACCAATCTATGGAAGCATTCATTCATAATATGAATACCATACATTCGAGAGGAGGAAATCAAGTGGTATTCAGCTCTATTAATTACGGGACAGATACTTCTCCAGAAGGAAGGTGTGTGATAAGAGAATTATTAAAAAGTACAGACGAAGGAGTAGGGAATGGGGGAACAGCAATATTTCCTATTCAGATATGGAAAAAAAAGAGAGGGGTAAGCTATTTACCGGAAGACACCAATTATGATCTGTATAAATTAGCTTGTAAAGTTAGCGCTCGTCGTTTTTTTCCAAATTTTCTCAACTTAGATGCTACATTTAATCAACACGAAAAATGGGAATCAACTGATCCTGCGAGATATCAATATGAAACGGCAACTATGGGGTGCCGTACTAGAGTTTTTGAAAATAGATTCGGAGAAAAAACTTCGATAGGAAGAGGTAACCTTTCATTTACAACAGTAAACTTGGTCCGATTAGCATTAGAAAGTCGTGAGATAGAAAATGAATCAGAACGTATTCATGAATTTTTTAAAAAATTGGAAGATACCTTGCACATTGCTGCTATGCAATTACATCAACGTTTTGAATTTCAAAAAACCGCAGCGCCAAAGCAATTTCCTTTACTTATGTCAACTTTATGGAATGGTGCAGAAAAACTAAAATCTGAAGAAAGTATTGAAAAAGTTATAAATCAAGGAACGTTAGGTATTGGTTTTATAGGACTGGCAGAAGCTTTAGTAGCGTTGATAGGAAAACATCATGCAGAAAGCGAAAAATCCCAAAAATTAGGTTTAGAGATAGTGACATTTATGAGAGATAAATCTTTGATCTTTTCAGAAACCTACCAGCATAATTATAGTATACTTGCGACGCCAGCCGAAGGCATTGCAGGAAAATTCACTCGTAAGGATAAGAAAGATTTCGGAATTATACCGGGAATAACAGACAGAGAATATTATACCAATTCAAATCATGTACCCGTATATTATAAATGCAGTGCACATGTAAAAGCACAAATCGAAGCACCCTATCATGAATTAACCAGAGGTGGACATATTTTTTATGTTGAAATTGATGGAGATGCCACACACAATCCACAATCAATTATGACAGTTGTAGATATGATGGATAAATATAATATGGGATATTCTTCTGTTAACCACACACGAAACAGATGTTTACAATGCGGATATGAAAATGCTTCCTCACAACTCGACGAATGTCCGAAATGCGGAAGTACACATATAGACCGTCTACAAAGGATTACGGGATATTTGGTTGGAACAACTGACAGGTGGAACTTTGCAAAGTTGGCAGAATTAAATGATCGGATCATCCATGACTAAAATATCAGTTTTAGATATCCTTTATGACACCACGGTGGATGGACCGGGATTTAGAACTTCAATTTATGCTGCCGGGTGCATTCATAAATGTTTAGAATGTCACAATCCACAATCATGGGATTATGCAAACGGACAGGAATATTCCATTGAAGAGTTGCTTGATATTGTTTCCGTTTCGGAATTTGCCAATGTTACCTTTACGGGAGGAGACCCTTTAATACAGGTAAATGAATTTACGGAATTAGCAAAAAAAATAAAAACTTTTACTCATAAAAATATTTGGTGTTATACCGGATTTACATTTGAACAAATCAATAAATCCCAAAAATTATCACAAATTTTACCTTTTATAGATGTACTGGTAGATGGAAAATATATGAACAATTTATATAATGAAGATTTGCCTTTTAGAGGCAGTTCTAATCAAAGAATAATTGATGTACCAAAAACACTTCAAACAGAAGAAATAATACTTAAAGAAGACTTTTTTATATAAAAAATTTAAATCAAAATAAAAAATCACAAGATGAAAAACGCGTGATCCCTTAACTAAACGAGTCAAATTGCACGTTCGATAAAAATTCATTATCTTTACGGTCTTATACTAAAGAAAAAAATAAACAAGTACATTTATGATAGGAGAAGGGGAAAAATTAATTCCTATTAACATTGAAGATGAGATGAAATCATCTTACATTGATTATTCAATGTCTGTGATAGTTTCCAGAGCTCTACCCGATGTGAGGGATGGCCTAAAACCCGTTCATAGAAGGGTTTTATATGGAATGTATGAATTAGGAGTTACTGCAAATAGTTCTTACAAAAAATCTGCAAGAATTGTGGGAGAAGTAATGGGGAAATATCACCCACATGGAGACTCTTCTGTATATGATACTATGGTAAGACTTGCTCAAGAATGGTCCATGAGATATCAATTAGTAGACGGACAAGGAAATTACGGTTCCGTGGATGGAGACCCTCCGGCTGCTATGAGGTATACAGAAGCACGTTTAAAAAAGATCTCAGAAGAGATCTTATCTGATATAGATAAAGATACTGTTGATACTCAGCCTAACTTTGACGATACCTTGGAAGAACCTAAAGTTATGCCTACTCGTATACCTATTTTGTTGGTAAATGGAGCTTCAGGTATTGCTGTTGGTATGGCTACCAATATGGCCCCTCATAATCTCACCGAATCCATAAGCGCTATATGTGCCTATATTGATAATAGAAATATAACTATTGATGAACTCATGCAGCACATCAAAGCTCCTGATTTTCCTACCGGAGGTATCATATATGGATACGAAGGAGTAAGAGCTGCATTTGAAACAGGAAGAGGAAGAATTGTACTTCGCGGAAAAGCTAATTTCGAAGAAGTTCATGGTAGAGAAGCTATTGTTGTTACCGAAATTCCGTATCAAGTTAATAAAGCAGATATGATTGCTCGTACTGCCGAATTGATAAAAGAAGACAAATTACACGGCATATCCGAAATTAGAGATGAATCTGATAGAACTGGAATGAGAATAGTATATGAACTTAAGCATGATGCTATTCCAAATGTTGTTCTAAATCTTTTATATAAATATACTGCTTTACAAACTTCATTTAGTGTAAATAATATTGCACTTGTCAACGGTAGACCGGTACAGCTAAACTTAAAAGACATCATTCACCATTTTGTCGAACATAGACATGATGTTGTAGTAAGAAGGACTCAATATCTTCTAAAGAAAGCTCAGGAAAGAGCTCATATTTTAGAAGGATTTATGAAAGTAATAGCTACACAAGATTCTTTAGATTTAGCTATAAAAATAATTAGAGAAAGCTCAAGTCCTAGCGAGGCTAAAACAGGCTTAATACAAGAATTTGATTTAACGGAAATTCAAGCCCAAGCTATTCTAGATCTTAGATTAGCTCGCTTAACCGGTATGGAATTGGATAAAATCCGTGATGAGTATAACTCTATTATGAAAGAAATAGAATATCTTAAAACTATATTAAATGATGAAGGATTAAGATATACCATTATAAAAGAAGAATTAGAAGAGATCAAACAAAAGTACGGGGACGAAAGAAAGACAGAGATTAATTTTGCGGGTGGAGAAATGAGTATTGAAGATATTATTCCAGACGAGAAAGTAGTGTTAACGATTTCCAAAATGGGATATATTAAAAGAACATCTCTTTCCGAATATAAAACTCAATCTAGAGGTGGTGTCGGAAACAGAGCTGCTTCAACAAGAGATGAAGATTTCCTTGAATACGTAGTATCCGCTACGGCACATCAGTATATGCTTTTCTTTACCGAAAAAGGTAAATGTTTTTGGTTGAGGGTATTCGAAGTGCCGGAGGGCTCTAAAACTGCAAAAGGAAGGCCTATTCAGAATTTAATTAATATTGAATCTGATGATAAAATAAAAGCCTACATATTAACCCATGATTTAAAAAATGAGGAATATACAAGCAATACATTTTTAGTCATGGTTACTCAAAAAGGAACGATCAAAAAAACAACATTAGAAGCTTATTCAAGACCTCGTGCGAATGGAATCAATGCAATTAATGTTAAAGAAGGAGATACCTTGGTAAGTGCCAATTTAACTTCAGATAATGATGAAATAATGATTGCTACCAAATACGGAAAAGCCATTCGATTTCCACAGGAAAAATTAAGACCTATTGGTAGAAATGCTTCCGGAGTAAGAGGTATTACGCTTGGAAATGAAGACGACGAAGTAATTGGAATGGTGATTATTTCAGATCCGGAAAATGATACAATTTTAGTGGTATCTGAACAAGGTTATGGAAAACGTACCCATGCAGATGCCTATCGTATCACTAACAGAGGAGGAAAAGGAGTCATTACCTTAAATATTACCGAAAAGACAGGAAATCTGATAGCTGTTCAGAAAGTAACAGACGATAATGATTTAATGATTATAAATAAATCGGGTGTGGCTATTAGAATGTCTGTAGAAGAATTAAGAGTTATGAGTAGAAATACGCAAGGCGTTAAACTCATTAACCTTAAAAAGAACGACGAAATTGCAGCTATCACTAAAATCGAAAAAGAAGAAGGCGTAGATGAGGAAGAATATGATGAAAATGAAAATAGCATCGAGAGTGTTTCCGCTTCAGAGATAGAAAAAAATAACGAAAATTCAATTAATTCTGATGATTCGGAAAACAATTTAGACGGATCAGAAGAAAATGATAACACAGAAACCCAGGAATAAAAACCTTTATATGAAAAAAATATCAGTTTCCTTATTTTTATTAATGAGTCTTATTTCCTTCAGTCAAGAAAAAGAAATAAAAGATGCTTTTAACGCATTCGAAGGGGGTAATAAATCTAAAGCTCAAACATTAATTCAACAAGTAGAGACAACTGTTGATGAAAAGATTACCAGTTTAGATCCGGATACTTATGCCAAATATTTATACGTAAAAGGAAATTCTTTATTAGAACAAGGGAAGACATTAGAATCCGCTAAAATTTTTTCTAAATTAGCGATGTATGAAAAGGGACCTATATATTCTTTAAAGAATAAAAATACTAAAGAAAAAGCCTTTGTTCTTACAAAAGCAGAAGTAGAAAAATTGAGTTCGGAAGGTTTTTCTGGTTTAAAAGAAACTAAATCGGGAACCAATTATTTACAGAAAATTATTCCTGTTTTAGAACAAAAAAGACAAGAAATTTCTAACAAAGCAACCTCAGAATATAATGCTAAACAATATGTAAAAGCGGGTGATGATTTTTTGGAATCTTATTATTTAACTAAAGCTGCAGGAAAAGCCGATAATATTTTCAAATATTATTCTGCCATATCTTATCATGCAGCTGAAAACAATACCAAAGCTTTAGAATTATATTTAGAACTGCTTAATGATGGTTATACCGGTAAGACAACCACTTATACGGCTTTACAAAATGGAAAAAGAGTTTCCTTAAGCGAAGAACAATATAATTTGTTTAAATCCACACCAAGTTCTGAATTTTCTGATTTTAAAAAAGAAGAATCTCCTTCAGTTGAAGCAGATTTATATAACTATGCGATTTCCATATTAATTTCCGATAAGAAATATAATGAGGCATTGGCTCTCGCAGAAAAAGGATTGAAAAAACTGCCTAATAATACTAATTTGAATTCACAAATTGGAGAATTATATTATCAAACAGGACAAACAGATAAATATATTGCTAAATTAAAAGAATCTGTTCAAAAGAATCCTAATGATTATGTTTCTTACTACAATTTAGGAGTATTATACAGTAAGGATCCACAAACGATGGTTCAAGCAAAAGAAAATTATAACCAAGCCTTACGTATAAAACCGGATTATGCTGCAGCCTATCTAAATTTAGCCGCTTTATTATTATCTCCTGATAAAGAGATTGTTGAAAAAATGAGAGCTTTAGGTTCTACCAAAGCCGATCAACAAAAGTATGATACTTTATTAGAAAAAAGAAAAGATATGTTTAAACAAGCTTTGCCTTATTTAGAAAAAGCATACGGATACGAAAATAAAGATAAGGGAATAATACAGGCATTAAAAGAAGCTTACAGGGTACTACAGATGAAAGATAAATTGGAAGAAATGAGAAAAATAGAAGCAGCATTATAAAAAGATATTAAAAATAAGTATATATATAGATAAAATAAGGGGAAGTATTGATAAATCTTCCCTTACTTTTTAGGAATAATATTTGTTAACTTATAATAAAATAAATTATTTATAAATAAAAAATTGAAATTGAAATTATGAAAAAAGGATGTTTAATCGGAGGGGGAATTCTAGGTTTAATAATAATTATTATTATTGGAATATTCGCATGGGGGGTAAGCATTAATAATAATATGATTGAATTGAATAACGATGTTAATTTAAAATGGGGAGCAGTTGAAAGTTCATATCAAAGAAGATCGGATTTAATTCCCGGATTAGTTGCAACTGTTAATAAAGCAACCAATTATGAAAAGGAAACTTTAACCTCTGTTATTGAAGCAAGAGCAAAAGCAACCTCAGTTCAGATTGATCCATCAAATTTATCTCCAGAAAAATTAGCTGAATTTCAAAAAGCTCAATCTGGATTAGGATCTGCATTAGGTAGATTATTAGTATCTATAGAAAAATATCCGGATTTAAAAGCTAATCAAAATATTTTAGGATTACAAAATCAATTAGAAGGTACTGAAAATAGAATAAAAATAGACAGAGATAATTTTAACCAATCTGTTACAACTTATAATAACTATATTCAAAAATTCCCTGCAAGTATTGTAGCTAATTTTAGGAATTTTAAAGAAAAAGGTACATTCAAAGCAGATGCAGGTGCAGAAAAAGCTCCTAATGTTGATCAATTGTTAAATGGTAAATAATTAGAAATATTAATTCCCAAATGTTATTTTCACCTCAAGACGAAGAGTTGATCATTGATGCAATTAAACAAGCAGAATCGATGTCAACAGGAGAAATTCGAGTTCATTTAGATCAAAATTTAACCGGAGATGCCTTGGCTACTGCTCAATCAATATTTAATAAACTTGGTATGGAAAAAACCAAAGATAGAAATGCGGTTTTATTTTATGTCTCAGAAAATAAGAAAAAGATTGCAATAATTGGTGATGTTAGAATTCATTCACATGTACATCAAAATTTTTGGGATGAATTAATAAAAGAAATAATTATTTCATTCAAAGAGGAAAAATATAAAGAAGGAGTAATTAATGCCATTTTAAAAACAGGAATAAAATTGAAAAAATTTTTTCCAACTGATGGAAAAAGTATAGAAAATGAATTACCCAATGAAATATCCCGTTAAGTTTATATTATTAATATTCGGTTTATTTGTAAACATTTTCCTATATGGTCAAACTGAATTTAAAATACCAGAAAAACCTCAATTAGTTTATCCCGTTAACGACTATGCAAATATTCTTACAGATGATCAACTAAATGCCTTAAATAATAAATTAATTTCATACAGTGATTCAACTTCAACTGAAATTGTTGTTTGCTTAATTAAGACATTAGGTGGGGATGATATAAATTATGTGGGAGCAAAATGGGGAGCAAAATGGCAAATAGGTCAAAAGTATAAAAATAACGGAGTTTTATTATTAATAGCAACAGATGATCATAAGCTAACCATACAAACCGGTAGAGGAGTAGAAGATGCATTAACAGATTATACATCCAGCACGATTATACATCAATATATGATTCCTTACTTAAAGCTAAATAATTTTTATGAAGCTATTAATTCCGGAACAGATCAAATTATTAATGTTCTTCAAGGAAAATTTAAGGCTGACAATAAAGGTGATGATGATGATACAACTTCCGGAATAGTTATTGCTATTTTTATATTTTTTATAATACTTTTATATATTTTAATGCATAAAAATAATAAAAACAATACGTATTATGATCGTAATGGTAAACGAAGAAATAATGATGATGATTTTTGGGGTGGATTAGGAGGATTTATTGGAGGAAGTATTTTTGGTGGTGGTAGTAGCAGTGGTTCCCGAGGTGGAGGATTTGGAGGATTTGGAGGCGGGGGCAGTTTCGGTGGTGGAGGTGCTAGTGGTAGTTGGTAAGAATCCTAAATACCATTTTTATTAATTTAATGATTAAATCTGTTAAAATTAAATATTTAATAAATTAATAATTATACTATTATAATTTATTCAAACTAAATAATATTGAAAAATATCATCTTTTCAAAAACTCAATAATTCTTTCCAATTTATTGAGTTTTTAATTATTTTTATTTTAACATTTTCTGAGTCAAATAAACACCTTCAATTAATTTGTCAATATCTTCTTTCATAGTATATACAGCAAATGAAGCACGAACCGTACCTTTAATACCAAAACGTTTCATAATTGGCTGTGCACAATGATGCCCGGTTCTTACTGCAATTCCTTGTTTATCTAAAATAAAACCAACATCTGAAGAATGTACATTATCTAAATTAAGATTAAATGATAAAGCTCCTGAGCAAAATTTTGCTTTCTGTGCATATATAATTATATCATCAATCTGTGATAATTTGTCCTTTGCATATTTTAAAATAGTATCTTCATGTTTGCTTATAGTCTTGTAACCGATGGCTTGAATAAATTCAATTGCATTTTTTAGTACAATATTTCCTGCAATATTAGGAGTTCCTGCTTCAAACTTAAAAGGTAAATCGGCATAGGTAGTTTTTTCAAATGTGACTTCTTTGATCATTTCTCCTCCACCTTGATAAGGTTTCATAGAATCCAATAAATTTTCTTTTCCATATAAAATACCTACACCGGTAGGTCCATATAGCTTATGTGAAGAAAAAACATAAAAATCTACATCCAATGCTTGAACATCTATTTTTCTATGAGAGACAGCTTGTGCCCCGTCTATTAATACATAGGCTCCCGCTTTATGAGCTTTTGTTATAATTTCTTCAATAGGATTAACAACTCCTAAAGCATTGGAAATATGATTTATTGAAACAATCCTCGTTTTATCAGAAAGCAATCGATCAAATTCATCCATTATCAAATCTCCATTATCATCAACCGGGATTACCTTAATTCTTAATTTTTTTCTTTCTGCTAAAAATTGCCAAGGAACAATATTAGAATGATGCTCTAAATTAGAAATGATAATTTCATCGCCTTCATTCACTAAATTTTCAATTCCGTTAGCCACAAGGTTTATACTATCTGTTGTACCTTTAGTAAATATAATTTCATAATCTTTTTTAGCATTTAAAAACTCCTGCACAGACTTTCTAGATTCTTCCATTTCTACGGTAGCCAATTGACTAAGTGTATGTATCCCTCTATGCACATTAGAATTTATCGTTTTATAATATTGTTCTTCAGCATTAATTACAGAAATGGGTTTTTGTGTAGTAGCAGCATTATCTAGATAAACCAAGGTTTTATCATTTATTTGCTGTTCCAAGATCGGAAATTGTTTTTTTATATCTTTTAATTTTTCGGTCATTTCTCAGATAGTTATAGAATCAAAATTAGTTCATTAAATTGAAAATAATATTATTTTTTATTATAATTTATAACCTGAATATTTTTCAACAAATGGAATGGTTGGGTCAGCAATTTCTAAAATTAGTTTACTAATTTCTTCAAATAAAGCTTTTGTATGAGACTCCGTTAAATTTTCTACGGAATCTATTTGTAAAATTTCTAAACCTCGAAATGGTTTTTTAAAACTCCAAATTCCTACTTTTACGGTATCTGTCAATTTTTCATTTAAAATCATATAAGCATAGAAAACTAACTGAATATAAAATTTAAAATTTTTATCTTCTTGTATATTCTCAAATTTATCGGATTTAAATTTTAAAGTACTAATGGAAGTAGTTTTATAATCTATGATCCGATCTTCATTATTAAATAAATCCCACCGATCTACAAAACCTTTTAATGAAAGGGTACCTAAGCTCGGAATATCAATACTTGAAACTAATTCTTTTTCTATTTCTTTTAAAATGATTTCATTACCGTTCTTAATATCGGTTAGATCACGTAATAATATTTTTTCAATGGTTTTTTTTGCAAGTTGTTTTTGTAAATAATTCTGTCCTTTTTTAAATAGATCCGGATTTAATTCTTTTTCAATATATTGATTCAAATTGACGGAATAATTTTTTAATGCCAAAACTAAATCATTTTCGCACAGCTTATTTCCTTGCAGCGGTGAATATATGGATTCTAATGTGTGATGAATCAAATTTCCATAATTTAAAGCAGAAATTTCCTCTTCCATATCTTGCTGCTCTTTAATTTTCAAAATTTTTTGAAAATAAAAATTTATGGGATTATAATGATAGCTTGTTAAATGTGTAGGTGAAATGGGATTTTTTAACCAATTATTTATGGACTCTATTAAAGCAGGAGTCTTTTCAATTATTAATTCTTTAGATTGTTTTAAATTGCCTCCGTAGGATGCAATAGACTCTTTTAATTTGTGTTTTGTTTCAAATTCTAGTTGACTAATAAATCGACTTTTTTCACCCGAATTAATTCCTTCAGTAAAATTATTATATACTAAAGTTACATTTTGTGCATGTTGTATTAATCTATAAAAATGATAAGAATATATGGAATCATTTTCTAAGAATGTATTTATATTATAATTTTTTTTCACATCAAAAGGAATAAATGAATTATCATTTTTTCCTCCCGGTAAAATACCCTCATTTACACCAGACATAATCACATTCTTAAAGCTCAATAAACGTGTTTCCAATACCCCCATAATTTGAAGACCTGCAAGGGGTTCTCCAACGAAATCGATTTTTTCATTGGTAATTATATGCTGATAAAATGAATGGAGAAGGGAATAACTATCAATTAAAACATCTTGAGATAATTGCGTTAACAAAATTGAAAAAAGATTTTTAAACTTTAAGTAGGTTTCTTTAAGAATTTGATTATCTGAATCGGTTTTCCAAAATTGTTCATTACAAAATTCATATAGTTTATGTACTAAGTCGACAGGGTTTGCGTATGTTTTAAATATAAAATTGTAATAATTATTAGCTAATCGTTCATAAATAAGTGTTTCGGAGATGTAAATAAGATTATTCTTTTTAATTACGGAAATGAATTCTTTTACATCTGGTGTAATGTTTAGCAAAGGATTTTGAAGAATAGACAAAATATCATAATAATAATATCCTTTAGTTTTATTTTTTTCTCTAAATATATGTAAACGAAATATTTGTTTGAAAAATGAAGCTAAAAATGAATTTTTTAGCGGATATCCCATAGTTATATTAATTTGATTAATATTTTTTGGGATACTTTCTAAAATGGCAGGTAAAATTGCTTCATCGCATAATACAAGTGCAGTATTCTGTAAATCATTTTCTGATATGGTTTCTAAGATTGATCCGATATATTTAGCTTGCGCTACCTCTTGTGAGGTACTAACAACTTGTATATTTTTAGAATTATTAAAATCATTTTCTACCCATTTAAAATCTCGAGTAGCATAATAATTCCAATTTTTATATTTCCTTAAAAAGTTTCCGGCTTCTTGATTAATATCATTCACATAATAACTATCGGCATCCCAGTAAATATAAGTTTGGAAATGGGAAACAAAATGTTTTATAAATTTTTCTTCTTTAGGGGTTAAAGCATTAAAACCAACAAAAACGTAAATTTGATTATTAGGAATATCTAAAGTGTTTAAATTTTTTAATACTGAACTAAGTATCATTCCATGAGTTCCTAATCCTTTTTGTTCAAGTGCTGCAACTAATTCATTGTAAAGAGTTAAATTATTTTCCCAAAATTTAAGATTTTTATAATATAATTTTTTATCGTTATCGGAATCCAGTTTTTGGCCCCAATTTTCAATTCTTTCAATTGAAGATAAATGTTTTAATACTTTATGCGGATTTTCAGAAAAAATATCAATATCATTAAAGTCCTTAAGTAGGGTAGGTATCCATTTTAAGAAATCTTCCAACTTTTCGTTCGGATTAATAAATTTTTTTTGTATTTTAAAGGCTTCTAACCAAAGCGGTATCGGCTCGATTTTGACTAAAGTAGAAAATTTATATATAAAATCTTCAATTGTAAAAAAAGTAGGTAAAAAACCATCATATCCTTTTTTTATAAGATATCTTTTAAAAAATATGATAGGTCTTTTACCTGGGATGATAATTGTTAGTTTTGATAATTCCTTATTTTTATCAAGTACATCATCAATTACTTTTTCAATAAAGTTTGTATTCATAAAATCATTAAGGATTTTTAATTTACATTTTTTATAAAAATTTATTTAAAAAAGTAATAATAATAATAGGCAAAAAATTCTCTAACTAGTGAAATATAATGATGTCTTTTACTATAATGATGAGAACTGGCTGAACCTAAATTATAAAATCCTAATTTATAATACATGAGCTTAATTCGAGAAATATGATAATATTGTGAAATTATAATTAATTTTCTATAATTATTAGCTTTCATAATTTTTAATGAATTCTCCACATTTTCTTCCGTATTCACAGCTTTATTATCTAAAATTATATCAGATAATAATACTCCATGTTCCAATAAATATTCTTGCATAAGATCGGCTTCACAAAAATTTTTATAGGCTAGACCACCTGAAACAATCAATTTTTGTACTTGACCTTCATTATATAATTTTAACCCAATATTTAACCTACGTATTAGTGACATGGGCATAGACCCGTCTTTTTTGTTTTTTGTACCAAAAATTACTCCTACATCTGCATCTCTAGTATCTTCTTGATTACCATCAATA
>NZ_JAMBJZ010000030.1:0-20556 GCF_025291155.1 Apibacter sp. | reverse complement strand
GGATGTGTTATTAGAGGCGAAACGGCTCACTTTGACTATGTTTGCAAAACGGTTACTGATGGAGTTACTTATTTAAACACTCATATGGATACTCCGGTGGTATTTTGTGTTCTTACGGACGACCATGTACAACAATCTTTAGACCGTAGTGGAGGAAAATTAGGAAATAAAGGCGTTGAGGCCGGAGTTGTGGCGGTGAGAATGGCTGAACTTAATAAGAATAAGTAAAAAAACTTATTCTTATTCCCTATAGGCTTTTATTTCTCTTATTATTTCTTCTGCGCCTAATCTTTTTGCTTTCAAGGCGAGCTTTTTTCCTTTTGTAGAAGATTCGACAATAGGAAATGATTCTTCCAGCAAAACCTTTTTAGTTCCTTCTAAAGATACTATTCCCGCTTTAAAATGTACGAGATTATTTTTAATTTTAGCAAAAGCTCCTATAGGTGCAGTACATCCTCCTTCAATCATATTTAAAAAATCTCTTTCTATATTTACACAAATCTGAGTATAGATATGATTGATCATTTTTAATAATTCTGTTAATTCTTTGTTTTTTTCTAAAGAAGTAATACCTACTACGCCTTGTGCAGGAGCTGGTATAATAAAATCCAGCATTTCGTAATCTAAAGGTAATCCTAATCTTTTTATTCCGGCTAATGAGAAAATAGTTCCATCAAAACCTTCGGAATCCAATTTTGATAAGCGTGTTTGAACATTTCCTCTTATATTACCAAAGGTAACTTCAGGATATTTAGATTTCCAAAAAGCTCTTCTTCTCAAACTTCCGGTACCTAAATATAAATTAGTGTAAGATCCAGCTTTTTGATTTTTCTTCGGATTTCTTACTAAAACATCTGCTTCATAATCTCTTTCTAAAACTGCCGATAAAAGTATGCCTTCCGGTAACAAAGTTGGAACATCCTTAAGGCTATGTACAGCAATATCAATTTGATTATTTAAAAGCGCAACATCCAAATCTCTTGTAAATACTCCTATGATATCCATTTGATATAAAGGTTGAGTGAGATTTTTATCTCCAAGAGAGGTAATGGGAATAATTTCCACTTGAAAGCCCAAATCTTTTATTTTTTTTTGTACTTCTACTGCCTGCCACATGGCTAAAGGGCTGTTTCGTGTTCCAATACGAATAGGGTTCATAAAAATATTTTACATTTTAGATACTTGCAGTTGAAACATCTCCTTAAATAAACTTATGGTGTCATCTGCTTTTTCGGGATTAGTAATAAGATAATTAGCTAGTTTGTTTGTGATTTTTTGCACTAAACGATCAGATAATTCTATTTGTTCTTCAGATATTATTACTTGATCTTTTTTTAATGTTTTAATTTGATGGTCTTTTATTCTCTCCAAATCTGATTTGAATGCAAGGATTATTGGAACATATTTTCTATTTTCCGACCAGATTATAAATTCTTGCATCATTTCGTTAATTATACTTTCTGCTTTCGGAATTTCTTTATTTCTCTTCTCAAAAGTTTCGTTTACTATTTTGGATAAATCATCAATATTTAAAAGTGTCACCTGATCGTGCTCTTTAAGTGATACACAAACATTGGATGGTATGGATAAATCTATAAATGTAATTGGTCTTTTAACATCCAAATTTTTTTCAGTAATTATGGGTTCTGAAGCTCCTGTAGTTACAATTACTATATCTGAATTATTAACTTGTTTAGTTAAATTATTAAAATTATCAACTTTAAGATCAAAAGTATACGCTATTTCTTCTGCTTTTGAAATAGTTCTATTAAGTAAAGTAATATCCGGGTCATTTACGTGTTTTACTAGATTCTCACAGGTATTTTTTCCTATTTTTCCTGTACCTATTATAGTGATCTTTTTGTCTGAAAGTTGAGTAAAATTTTTTAAAATATAATGTACCGCAGCATATGACATGGATGTTGCTCCATTGCTTAATGTTGTTGTATATTTAATTTTTTTTGAGGTTTGAATTCCGGTATTAATTAATCTTTCTAGAAAAGCATTAGTGCTTTTATATTTTTTAAATCTTTTAAACCATGTTTTTATTTGCGATATAATTTCGAAATCACCTATTATTTGACTTTCTAAACCAGAGGAAACTCTTAAAAAATGATTGATTGCGTTTTTTCCTTTATGTACGGTTATATATTTCTTAAACTCGGTTGTAACTACGTTTATCTGTTTACAAAATGCATCCACCACTTTTTCTAAGCATTCTGTTTGTGTATATATTTCTGTTCTGTTACAAGTAGATAACACAAAAATAGTAGTATTTGAAAGGGCATTAATAGTTTTAGTAAATCCTTCTACCATTTCAGGGAAAAAGCTATATCTTCCTCTAGTTTTAATATCTGCCTTTTCATAGCTCAAACTTATTGCAAAAAATTTTTCAATATTTTTAGGCTGAAACTTTTTCATGTCTTTTGTTCCAGCAAATTTATGAGTACATCTATATAGAAAATACCTATATTTATAAAAAAATACCCGTAAAAGTTAATTTTTGTAATTTTAGAAATAGTCTAAATAGTTTTTTAATATGATAAATATCATTATTTTGAAGATTAAATTTGATATATAAAGAAATTATTAATGGATTTAAAAAATACCTTTAAAAGTAGAATAAGAGAAAATAAAATAGGATCTGATATTTATATGGCTCAGATCGATAATTATACTAACTTTACCGATACGATTTCTAAACCTGTTGGGAAAAGGTTTGTACAATTTTATCTTTGCACTAAAGGAAGAGCGACTTTTCATTTTAAAAGTGAATCTTTAAGATTAATAAACGAGGGAAATTCTTTACTTCTATTTCATCCTGAAATTGATATTCCTATTAATATCAGCCTATCAAAAAAATCAAAATTGATAATTTTTGTAATTGCTATTCAGAAACTAGAAGAAATATTTGCTACACATAAAAATAAACTTTCGTTATTTTATCAGGATGGATATACTAAATTGTACCATGAAAAGCCTTTAAGCATACAGGAAAAACTAATTATATCTCAATTGGAGGATTTTAATTTAGATCAAGATTTCGAAAATCATTATTTAACTTTAAAGCTGCATGAATTCTTACTCTATTATTTTTCTTCAAAAAGCTCGGATTCTCCTCATATTTTATCAATAAAAGATGAAAAATTCATCCGTGAGATTTATAAAATAAAAGAAATTTTGTTGGAAAATATCGCATCTCCTCCTACTTTACGAACATTATCGGAAATTTCAAATTTAAGTGAATACAAAATCAAAGAAGGATTTAAAAAAATATATGGAAAATCCATATCTCATTTCATCTTAGATACAAAACTTGAAATCGGTAAAGAAAAATTAAATTTGAGAGTCAAACAAGTGCAAGAGATCGCTTATGATTTAGGATACGAGAATCCTAGTCATTTTATAGAAGCTTTTAAAAAGAAATACGGTATTACACCGAAACAATGGATGATGAAATAATGTTTATTCTTTAAAACAAGATTGATAATAAATTCCTATAGCTAAATTATTAAATACTAATGTAATTTTTTTCTAACTTTTGCAAATAGTACTTATAAATATTTTTGATTTAGATTGTATGAATTTATTATGATTAACGTATTAAATAATTTATATAATTGATTACATTTAACTACAATTATTTGATTGAATGAAACAAAAGGAAAAAGTAGAGTATATTATCACGGAATTAAACCGTCTCTATCCTAATCCTATAGCTCCTTTAGTCTATCAGGATGTGTTTACTTTATTAATTTCGGTCCTACTTTCGGCTCAAACTACAGATAAGAAAGTTAATGAGGTAACTCCTTCACTTTATAAAATTGCTCCTGATGCATTTAAAATGGCGGAACTACCGGAATGGGAAATTAAGGAATATATTAAAGAAATAGGTTTATCTAATACCAAATCCAGAAATATACATAAGTTATCTACAATTTTGGTGGAAAAATATAATGGACAAGTACCCGAAAGTTTTGAGGAATTAGAAGCTTTGCCTGGAGTTGGTCATAAAACTGCTTCCGTTGTTATGAGCCAAGGTTTCGGCCATCCAGCATTTCCTGTTGACACTCACATTCACAGACTTATGAAGCTATGGAAATTATCAAACGGTAAAAATGTTGAACAAACAGAGAAAGATGCTAAACGTTTGTTTCCTAAAGATTCATGGAATCGATTACACATCCAAATTATCTTCTATGGGCGTGAGTATTCACCGGCCAGAGGGTGGAGCTTGGAAAAAGATTTTATAACCAAATATTTATTAGAAAATTAAAAATTTATTTTATATACCACTTAGTAATAATTAAAATATGAAAAACATTGTTCTTATAGCGGGAGCATTTTACGGATTAATTTCTATTATTTTAGGCGCATTAGGTGCCCATGCTTTTAAAAAGATTCTTTCTGTTGATAAATTGTTGAGTTTTGAAACGGGTGTAAAATATCAAATGTATCATGCATTAGCACTTTTACTTCTTGGATTTTCATTATCCTTTACCTCGAATTTGGAAAAGTTTGCAGCTTGTGGAATGATTATAGGTACGTTTCTATTTTCTTTTAGTATTTATTTACTAGCTTTTTCCGAATATTGGAATGTCAACTTACGAATTTTAGGGCCTATAACACCTATGGGAGGTATCTGTATGATTATAGGTTGGGCTTGTTTATTATTTTATTTTATTAAAAGTAATTAAATGTTCTTTCAAAAAAGATTTTACTTTCGCAATCACAAATTCATTAGAAAGCATCAAGTAAAATTTTGAAGAATCATTTTTTAATTCATTTTGGTAAAAATCTTCATAGAGTCTCGGTGAAAAGTCGTGAAGGTGAACGCTTTGGTGTAAATTAGTGTTTTCATAACAAGCAACATCTTTTCTACTAATATAAGGGGGATAGATAGTAAATGTTGGCTTTTGTAAAGCTTTTGTTGCCATAACAAACCTGCTATTATTCCCTATGAATAGAGTACTATTATGCATAAAAGCAGCAAATTCACGTATTGATTTTCCTACCGGTTGTACAAATACTTTTGTATTAGAATTTAATAAAGAGAGAAGCTCATTTACTTGTTTATATTGAGTAGGTAAATAAGTAAACAATAAATCTGCTCTATAATTTGCCCAAATGAAATCAATTAGTTTAGCCATATTACCTATTGTCCAGGTATTATGTATATTAGATCCCAAAACGCCTAACATAATAACCGGTCGTTTAAAAAAGATCCCGGCATTCATCATTTTTTCTTTAGCGTCTTGAATTTCATCCTCAGCAAGAAATATTTTGGCTAATGTGTCAACTGGAACAGGGTTATCTTTCAAAAATTCTTTTAAGATAATTAAACGATCTTCCAATAAGGTACATGTTTGTGTTATCGGCTCATCTACCTTAGATACCGTTTTATCATAGATCTTTGTGAGAAAGGAGTTATAATAGCTATATTTTATCTTTGCTTTTGAAAAAAGAGTTAGTAAAATGCTATTGAAATTTTGTGACATATCAATAAGTATATCATATTTTTCACTTCTTACTAACCTTATGTATTTATATATGAAAAGCAACGAACGTATAGGTTCAGCATCTATAGTTGCTATAATACGATCAATGTTAGGATTTCTTTGAATAACACCCATGCATTTTTTATAACAAAGAAAATCTATCTTAATATCCGGATAGATTTTCTTTAGATTATTAGGAATTACACTGGAGAGTAATACATCTCCAACATTATTATATTGTATTAATAGCGCTTTCACTATATTTAGTATATCTATACAGATACATTGTGCTCTCTAAGAGCATCATTTAATGATGTCTTTTTATCTGTACTTTCTTTTCTTGTCCCTATAATTAATGCACAATTTACATTATATTCTCCAGCAGGAAATTTTTTGGTAATGGATCCTGGAATAACTACTGAACGTGGCGGTACATATCCTCTGTATTCTTTAGGTTCGCTGCCAGAAACATCAATAATTTTGGTTGAAGAAGTCAAGGTTACATTTGCTCCTAATACGGCTTCATCGTCAACATGTACTCCTTCTACTACAATACATCGTGATCCTATAAAACAATTATTTCCAATAATAACGGGGGCTGCTTGTAAGGGTTCTAATACTCCTCCAATTCCGACTCCTCCGCTTAAATGTACATTTTTACCAACTTGTGCACAGCTACCTACTGTTGCCCATGTATCAACCATTGTACCTTCATCTACGTAAGCACCAATATTAACATAGGAAGGCATTAAAATTGCTCCGCTAGAAATGTATGCTCCTTTTCTTGCTACTGCATGAGGCACTACACGAACACCTTTTTCTGCATATCCTGTTTTTAATGGAATTTTATCATGATATTCAAAAATACCTATTTCATAAGTTTCCATTTTCTGAATAGGAAAATATAAAACTACGGCTTTTTTAACCCACTCATTTACTTGCCATTTTCCATCTTCTAAAGGCTGTGCTACTCTTAGTTTACCTGAATCTAACAGTTCGATTACCTCTCGAATTGCTTTTTGATATTCTTTATCCGATAATAATGCACGGTCATCCCAAACTTTTTCAATGGTTTGTTGTAGATCTTTCATATGATTTGTTTATACAACAAATTTAACAATTTTATAGTTGTTTTTACGTATATTTCATTTATATAAACATTTTTTATACTTATGGGAGATATTACAAATTTCTCATTGTAACTTTTGATTTTTTAATCAAAACGCATTCCTATATATTTCAAATATTTATAGGACAAAATTTTGTTTCCTATAGTGATTATTGTATTGTACTGAAAAACTGAGCTTCGAATAATTTACTGTAGTATCCTTTTTTTTGAAGCAATGTATTATGATTTCCTATTTCTACTATTTGACCATGATCTAGCACAATAATCTTATCTGCATTCTGTATGGTAGCCAGACGATGGGCAATAATAATAGAAGTTCGATTTTGTGTAATCTTATCAGTCGCTTTTTGAATTAGTTCTTCCGAATTCGTATCAATGGATGAAGTAGCTTCATCTAACACCAAAATTGATGGATTGTATAAATATGCACGTAAAAAGGAAATAAGCTGTCGTTGTCCCAAAGAAATAGAAGCTCCTCGTTCACTTACTTCATACCCATATCCATTAGGAAGGCTCATTATAAAATCATCAATTTGTATTTCTTTAGCTGCATTTCTTACTTCCTCAAGCGTTATTTCTTTATTACCAAATGTAATATTTTCCAGAATAGTGTCATTAAATAAAAAAACATCTTGTAGCACTACCGCAATGTGAGATCGTAAATTATGTAATTCGTACGATTTAATATCAGTTCCGTCAATATAAATATATCCTCCAGATATATCATAAAACCGGCTTAACAAATTTATAATCGTTGATTTACCTGCTCCAGTAGCACCTACTATAGCTACTTTTTCTCCACTGGAAACTGTAAAAGAAAGATCTTTTAAAACGTTTTCCCCTTTTATATATGAAAATGATACGTGATCAAAAATAATATTTCCTTGAATACTATCTTTTACTACCGTTCCCTTATTTGATATTTCATGATCGGAATCTAATACAGTAAATACTCTTTCAGCTCCTACAATTCCTCGTTGAATGGTATTAAAACGATCTGCAATTTGTCTCATCGGTCTCACAAGCATATTTACATAAGAAGTGGTAAATGCTATGACTACACCGGGTGAGATGTTATGGGATGTTAAAGCATTATGTCCTGCATACCATATCATGACTCCAATGGCAATGCCAGTTATAATATCTACGGCAGGAAAGAATAATGAAAAATAAAAAACCGTTTTAAGATAAGCTTTTTCTAATTTTTGATTAATATGAAAAAATTTGTTATATTCTTTTTTTTGTTGGTTAAAAACTTGGACGATCGTCATTCCTGAAAGTCTTTCCTGCACAAAGCTATTTTGATTGGCTGTTTGATTCCTTTCCTCGGAAAAGGCTTTTTTTATAGCTTTTTGAAATATCCTTGTAATAACAATCATAACCGGAAAAATAAATAATGCGATGGTTGCCAACTCCCAATTTATCCAATACATGGTAACTATAACAAAAATAATACGAAGGATATCTCCTAAAACCATCAGTATTCCATCGGTATATATAGTGGAAATAGTTTCAATATCTGAAACAGATCGAGTAACTAGCACTCCTAATGGAGTTTTATCGAAAAATGAAGATTTAAAATAAATAAGCTTTTTGTACAATTTTATTCGTAAACTTCGAATTACATTTTGAGCTACAAAGTTAGAAGCATAGACTAAAAAGAATTGTAAGACAACTTCCATCAGCATTAACAACAATATAAGCAATAGTGAATGATATAAACCTGAAAAATTTCGGTTTTTAATAATATCAACATCTATTGCATGACTTATTAACACAGGGCGATAAGAGGAAACATATGCCAAAGCCAGTGCTATAAAAATTGTAGAATAAAACCATCCGGGATATTTACTTCCCAACTCCATTAGACGAGAAAGTGCCTGACTTGCTTTTATGTTTTTATTTTTTTTATGTTTCATAATTTATCTCCTTTGGATATATAACTTTCTCTAAAGTGAGACCTTTAGCAGGAGCTGAAGTGGAAGCAAATTTTCTGTTTTTCTTTTCGATGATGTTTCTAAACTCATTCTCTTCTATTTTTCCTCTTCCTATATCCATTAAGGTTCCTACTATCGCTCTAACCATATTTCTTAAAAATCTGTTGGCAGAAATAGTAAAAACTAATTCATCTTCGTATTGTTTCCATTCTGCTTGGTAAATATAGCAATCATTCGTTTTATTATCCGAATGAAGCTTGGAAAAACTGGTAAAGTCTTTATATTCGAGTAATATTTTCGCCGCTCTATTCATTTTATCTACATCAAATTGATAAAAAAGAAATTGGGCATGGTATCGTTGTTTAAAGGGATTTTTTTTAGTAGAAATTCTATATTTATAAACCCTTTCCCTTGCGTCAAAACGAGCATGGGCAGAATCTTTAACACGAAATAGGGCGTGTATGGAAATATCCGAAGGTAAAAAAGAATTTAATTTTCTTACCAACTGATCCGGTAATTCTTCCTCCCAATTGAAATGAGCATACATTTCCGATGCATGCACACCAGTATCGGTTCTTCCTGCTCCAACCGTTTTAATTTCTTTTCTAAGCAATTTGCTTAAGGCTGATTCTAATTTTTCTTGTACTGATATATGTCCGGGTTGTCTTTGATACCCATAATAATGAGTACCATCGTATGAAAATTGTATGAAATAACGCAATTTTATTATAAATTTACTACAAAAATAGTGAGAAAAATATTATTGCTTTCCGATACTCATTCGTATATCGATGATCGAATATTAGAATACGCTTCTCATGCAGATGAGGTTTGGCATGCAGGAGATATTGGAGATATCAAAGTGTCGAATGCTTTGAAAAAGGTTGCTCCTTTATTTAAAGCTGTTTATGGAAATATTGACGGAGTGGAAATACGGAAAGAATTTCCTCTTACTCAGCGTTTTTTTTGTGAAAAAGTAGATGTATGGATGACACACATTGGTGGTTATCCGGGAAAATATGCTCCTACACTACGAGAAGAAATAAAAAAGAATCCCCCTAAGCTCTTTATTTGCGGACACTCGCATATTTTAAAAGTAATGAATGATCAAAAACTTCACTTGCTTCATATGAATCCCGGGGCTGCAGGTATATACGGTTTTCATAAAGTCAGAACTATGCTTCGATTTGAAATAAATTATGAAAATATACAAAACCTGGAGGTTATCGAATTTTCAAGATAAAATTATTTATGATCTTTTGGATAATGAATGTTTAAGACGTTTTTAAATCATATTTACAGCAATCAATAATGAAAAATTATTATTAAAATATTTCATTTTAAGTTAGAATATCAAACTTTTTAAAACATATAATATAAATTTTTTTAATTATAAATTCTATTATACTTATGTAAAATATTTTTTATAATAAATTTATTTTTAAACAAATTAATACTAAATTTTTAAGAATAATTTAATATTAATATTATTTTTCTAAATAGTTATAAATTATCAACATTATATATCTTTAATTAAATTTGCAAAATTTGTTTTACTTTTAGACAAATTTTTAGATTGTGATTGAAAATATTTTATATCATTAATCGTAACATTTTTAATATCAAAATATACTAATGGTAAAAAATTATTCTGCCAAATTCAATTTATGATAAGATCTATTGTTTATTTATCTTTATTAGCTCTTCCCATATTGGGCTATGCTCAATCGAAAGTTGTAATAACTTTTAAAGTTATGGATAAAGAAAAAAATTCCTGCTTAGATGCCGACGCACCTAAAAACTTTATATTTCAATATGAATATAGCTCTGGATATAAAGACATAAAAGGATTAACATCTTTGAAGTGTTATAACAGTTATACAATAACTAAAATATTAGGAAACTTTCGAATTCAAATTTTAGCTCCTGAATACGAATCTCAATATCTGAATTTTAATATTACGCAACAAAGTAAAGATACTCTATATTTAGGAGAAATTTATCTTAAACATATTAATTCTGATATAATTAGTAACGATAAAAATACTTCCAATTCTTCCGGAAAAGAAAAAGAAATTGACGGTATAGTAGTTACCGGAACTCGCAAGAGATTTATAAAATTAGATGCTAATAAGACTACCTATACGATAAAAGATAATGATTTGCTTTCCGGAGGAAGCGCCCAAGAAACGTTAACAAAACTTCCTGGAGTTATTAAAGGATATGGAGGCAATCTTACTGTAAATGGTAAATCAATGTCTATTTATATTGATGATGTACCTACAGGCTTATCGGGAAGTGATTTGGAAAATTTATTACAAAGTTTACCATCAACTGCTATAGAAAAAATTGAAATTATTTCTAATCCCGGTGCCTCTTATGATGCAAAAACAGGAGGAGGAATTATAAACATTGTAACCAATGGTCGAGCGTTGCGAGGAGTAAACGGATCTGTTTCCTTGAATTATCAATTCAATAAAAACAATCGGGTATCTCCTTCTATAAGTTTAAATAGCCGTTTAAAAAACGTTTCCTTACAATTGAATAGTGGATTTAATTATAGAGAAAACGATAAAACTACGTACTATAAAAGAGAATTTACTTCTTTCTCCCCTTCTATCATTTTTAATCAAAAAAATATTGAAAATAGATTTAACCGTTTTTATTATTTTAGACCTTCTTCTAATATTCGACTTAATAAAAATAGTAATTTATTGATTAATTATAATTTGAGCTATACTTCCAATAATAATTATTATACAGGTGAATCTCTAAGTAATAATAACATAGAACCTATTAACCTTTTAAATAACTCAAAATATTCAGAAGATAATACTAATCATGAATTAACTACAAAGTATAAGATTAAGTTGGATACATTAGGAAATTTATTTGATATAACAGCTTCTTATAAGCACTATGATAAAAGCTCAAATAATAATAGTACCCAAAATAATGAAGGTGTTGATAAATACTCTGTAAACGATATAGATTATAAATCTGATTATTTTCAAATTAGCCCTAATTTCGAATTTTCTTTTAATAAATTAGATGTAAAACTGAATACGGGAGGTAAATATTCCCAAACGAAGTATAATAGTAATGGAAAATATAATCTTTTAAATACCTCTTCCTCAATATTTGATAATCCTAATTACAATTCATTTAAAGATTTTACCTACGATGAAAATCAGTATGCTTTATATGGAGAACTGAGTAAAAAATTTAATAAATTGGATCTCAATGCGGGGCTTCGCTATGAAAATCTGGAATTCAAAAATAAAGTGAAGGGAACAGATCAAAACTTGAAATATACTTTTGAAAAATTTTTTCCATCATTCAGTTTACTATACAAATTTAATGCTACATTAGATTTTAATGCTACATATAGAAAAAGTATGTTACCTCCTTCATATTCTAACATGGATCCTAATTTAACCAATTATTATGATGAATTTAATACTTCCGAAGGAAATTTACATCTTAAACCAGATTATTACGATAATTATGAAGTTTCTTTAAGTGCATGGCGTTATCTTAAGATTTCATTCAACTATACATATTCTAAAAATATAAATATGTTGTATTATGAAACAGAAGATAACTCACTGACCGTAAATCAGACCACTCGTACTTTTACCGGTATGAAAAATTATAATGTATGGGTAGGTATTCCAATACCTTTTCAATTAGTTACCAGAGGTAAAAAATTCTTTGAGCAGCCTATGAATATGGATAAAATGAATTTTATTTATTTATATGGGATGTATAACTATTATAAAGTAAGCGATTATCCTTATTTAGATAAAGTAAAACCTATGTGGTTCTATGTAATATATGCTCAATTGATTCTTCCTAAAGATATTAAATTAACAACCTTTTTCTTATCTAGTACAGATAAAGGATATTTTGAAATATATAAGTCTTATAAACCATTTCGATATTCTAACATAGAATTGTCCAGATATTTTGCTGATAAAACTTTTAAAGCATCTTTAGGTGTTCAAAATATATTAGGTCCTACAAAATTTAATTCAGATATTAATAACTTTAATTTAAAAACTAATTATTACAGTAGAGAAAGTGATCAATTGTTTTATATTAAATTATCTTACAGTTTTGATAAGAACCGTAAGATAAAAAAGGTAAATACTATTATTGAAGATGAAAATATCAATTATAATAAATTATTTCCTTCCGCTCCATTAAAATAAATACTCTATTTACATATAATAATAAAGGCTGAAAATATATTTTCAGCCTTTATTATTTTTATATAAAAATGTTATTCTACTTTTCTTATCATTTCTATATGTTCAATATGATCCTCTAAATAAATATTTCCGTCAGTTTTAAATCCAAATTTTTCATAAAAAGGAACTGCATAACATAGAGCTCCGATTCTTATAGTTTGTTCTCCATAAACTGCAAATAATGATTCAATGGATTTTTCCATTAAAATTTTCCCAAGTCCTGTGGAACGCAATTCTTTACAAATAATTACCCTTCCTATAGAAGCTTCATTATATTTAATTTTTTCAGGAAAAATCCTCGAATAGGCAACCAACTTTTTTCCTTTATAAATAAGAAAATGATGTGCTTTATGATCTTTATCATCCAAATCTTGAAAAACACAATTTTGCTCCACTATAAAAACCTCAGTTCTTAATTGTAATAAGTCATACAATTCATATACAGAAAGCTGATCAAATTTTTTAAATATAATGTTATATGAATCCAAACTACTCTTGGGCATCTTTCATAAATTTTTCTACTTTTTCAACCATTTTTTTAGAGCCGCATACAAAAGGAGTTCTTTCATGCAACTCTACCGGATTTAAATCTAATATACGCGTAAATCCATCGCTCGCACTTCCACCGGCTTGCTCAACAAGGAATGCCATAGGATTGCATTCGTATAATAAACGTAATTTTCCTTTCGGTGCTTGTGAATAGGATGGATATAGATATATACCTCCTTTCAATAAATTTCTATGAAAATCTGAAACTAACGAACCGATATATCGGGAAGTATAGGGTCTATTATCTTTTTCTTCTTGACAATATTTTATATAATTTTTTATACCTTGAGGAAATTTAAGATAATTTCCTTCATTAACAGAATATATTTTACCATCCTCAGGAATTTTTATATTAGGGTGAGAAAGATAAAATACCCCTAATGCAGGATCTAAAGTAAATCCATTGACTCCATTACCGGTAGTATATACTAGCATGGTTGAAGAACCATAAACTATGTATCCTGCTGCCACTTGTCTATTCCCAGGTTGTAAAAAATCTTCCAAAGTAACGGGTCCGTCTTCTGATATCCTTCTGTAAATTGAAAAAATAGTACCCACATTTACGTTTACATCTATATTTGAAGATCCGTCTAAAGGATCAATCAAAACTACATATTTACTATTATTTAAGTTATTTTCTAAATTTATACTTATAAAATCTTCATTTTCTTCGGAGGCAATTCCGCAAACTACTTCACGATTTTTTAAAGCTCCAATAAATACATCATTAGCAAATACGTCTAATTTTTGCTGTTCCTCTCCTTGTATATTCTGATTTCCAATAGCCCCTATAATATCAACGAGCCCAGCTTTATTAACTTGTTGATTAACAACTTTACTAGCTAACCTTATGGCTCCTAAAAGACGTGATAACTCTCCTGAAGAATATTTAAAATCTGCTTGTTTATCAATTATAAATTCGCCTAAAGTCTGTGAGCTCATCGATTTCATGTTTTATAAATTTAGTTTTTGAATGTTCCAAATATATTGATTTTTGTATGTACTTTATAAGTAATATATAGATTTGTCATATATTTGTTGACGATCTTTTAATATTTAAAATACTATTTTACTGTTTACCAATACTATATAATTTTTTAGTCGATAAATAGGTAAATCTCCAAGTTGCAAAAAAGGTATTCTTGCTATAAAAATTTTGGAAAAATATGCTTTTTAAATATTGAAAATATAGATGACTATCATTTATGAAAGTTTATAAATTTGGAGGTGCTTCTATACAAAATGTAGAAAATGTACGAAATGTTATAAAAGCTTTTATCCAAACCAGATATAGTTCAACTATTTTAGTTGTTTTTGCAATGGAAAAAACTATCAACTCTTTAGAAAATGTAGTGACTGAATACTTTCAAAATGATAATTATTTACAAATTGTAGATAGGATTGAAGAAGAGTATCTTGATATTATAGAAAATCTTTTTTTAATTCTGCAGATGTTATTAATGATATTAAAAATATTTTTATAAATATATGTTCTTTGTTATATGAATAATACATCCTATAATTTTAATTTTATGTACGATCAGATCGTAAGCTCTGGAGAAATTACTTTTTCCAAAATTTCCAGTGCATATTTAAATTCTTATGGTACCATAAATACCTGGATAGATATAAGCAATTTTATAAAAACAGATTCTAATTATAGAGAAGGTAATGTTGATTGGGAATATAAGAAAAAACAATTTGAAAATTTTGATATATCTAAAACCTACGTTACTCTAGAATTTATAACATCAAACTCAAATAATTTAACGGTAACCCTTGGTAGAGAAGGAACTGATTATTCTACTGCTATTATTACTTATTACCTAAAATCTGAAGAAGTAACAGTTTGGAAAGATGTTACCGGAATAATGACCGGAGATCCTGTTTATTTTAATCAGCCCAAACTTATAGAATCTCTTTCTTATGAATATGTTATGAAAATGAAGTTGTATGGTGCATCTGTAATTCATCCTAAAACTATTCTTATTCTACAAAAAAATGAGATTCCTTTAACTATACGTTCCTTTTTATATTCTGTAAAACAAGGAACTACTATTAAAAATTGGATAAAAGTAGATTTGTATGTTTCTTGTATCATACAAAAATTAAATGTACATTTGCTAACCATTTCTTCCCTTGCTTTTTCATACAAGCTGGAAGATAATCTTTATGTAATTTTTAAACAACTTTCTGAACTGTATGTTAGAATAAGCATCATCAAAATTTCTGCTTTTTCAGTTTCACTAGTTTTTGAAAATAAATTTAATTCAATTAATATTTTACTGAATACTCTTACAGAATCTTTTAATGTGACGTTAAAAGATAACGTATGTTTACATACTATAACAAATAGTACAGCCGAAATAAGAAATAATTTTAGAAAAGGAAAAACAATTTTATTATAAAAATTGGTAAAAAACTTACCAAGCAATTGTAAAAGAATAACAATATGAGCTTAATTACCTTAGAGGATATACAAAATGCCTTAAACTTAAAAAAATATGGTTTTTTAGGTAAAAGCATAGCATGGACCATTATGAAAGTTTTAAAACTTGGTCATATTAATAAATTTTGTACAGAAAATAAAGATCTTCCTACCTATGAATTTCTAATAGAAGTTTTAAAACACCTTAAAATAAACTACGAAATTCATGAAGAAGATCTAAAAAGAATTCCTGAAAAAGGGCCTTTTATAATTGTTTCTAATCATCCTTTAGGAGGTTTGGATGGGATTATACTAATGAAAATAGTTTCAGAAATTCGCCCGGATTTTAAAATAATGACTAATTTTTTACTAAAAAAAATTGAACCTTTAAAAAATGTAAGTATACCTGTTAATCCTTTTGAAACTAGAAAAGATACCTTTGATAGTAAAATAGGTTTCATTGAAACTTTACGCGTTTTAAAAGATAATCATTGTATTATCGTTTTCCCTGCGGGAGAAGTTTCTCATTATTATCCAAAGACTAAAAAATACGAAGACAGAGAATGGGTGGAAAGTGCTTTAAAACTCATTAAAAAAGCCAGAGTTCCGGTAATTCCGGTCTATTTTCATGCTAAAAATAGTAAGTTATTTTACAGAATATCTAATATTCACCCCGATTTACAAACTGCAATGTTACCAAGGGAATTGGTTAAAAGAAGAAAAAGTCCTATTAAAATACGCATAGGAAAACCTATCTCTGTAAAACAGCAAGATGAATTTCCGGATATTAAATCCTATGGTAATTTCTTAAGAAATAAGGTGTATATGCTTAAGTCATTTTATACTACTGCTAAGGATCCTTTTAAAAACATAAAGTTTCTTTCAGTATCAGCCATGACTAAATCGGCTAATTCCAATGAAGTAAAACCTATTATTAAAGAAACTCCTAAAGAATTAATTATAAAAGAATTGGAACTTTTAAAAGAGATAGATTGTGAACTTTTTTCAACTTCCCAATATGAAATATATTTCGCTAAACCCGAAAAAATACCTAATATTTTAAAAGAAATCGGCCGATTGAGAGAAATTTCTTTTAGAGAAGTGGGAGAGGGGACCAATGAACCTTTTGATCTGGACGAGTTCGACCAGATTTATCATCATATGTTTTTATGGGATAATGAAAATAAGGTTATTGCTGGAGCATATCGTATGGGAATGGGTAAAGAAATTTATGAAAAATACGGAATTAAAGGATTTTATACTGCTTCTCTTTTTGAATATGATTCGGAAGTACATCCTTTTTTCAAGAAAATCATTGAGATGGGTAGAGCATTTATTTCTACTGAATACCAAAAGAAACCTATGCCACTATTATTATTATGGAGAGGTATTGTACACGTTTGTTTAAGGAATTCTCATTATAAATATTTAGTAGGAGGAGTTAGTATTAGTAATCAATTCTCAAACTTTTCAAAATCTATAATGGTTGAATTTATGCGTTCTCATTATTTTGATTCTTATGTGGCTCAGTATGTTCATTCTAAAAATGAATTTAAAGTTCATTTAAAATCTAATGAAAAGGACTTATTCTTTGATGCTGCTGATAACGATCTAAATAAGTTTGATAAGCTAATTGATGAATTAGAGCCTGATCTAAGACTTCCCGTATTGATAAAAAAATATTTAAAACAAAATGCGCGCGTTATTGCTTTTAATGTGGATCCTAAATTTAATGATGCTATCGACGGTCTCATGTACATTAGAATAAGTGATATACCGGATAGTACTATTAATCCTGTTTTAGAAGAATTATACGCTATGGATAAAAAAAATCATAAAGAATACTAATAAAATTTTAATTATTCAATAATAGAATAAAAATATTATATTTAATACTTTATATAAAAAGTATATAATTATACTATAATTAAAAATTTAACACTTGTTTTAAATGATCTATTGTCATTATAGTTCAACTTATTTAAAAATTTAATCTAATATTTTTAAGGTAAATAAATAATATTTACCTTTTTTTATTTTATGAGTAAAATTTTCCTATATCTAAATATATTTCTCCTATTACATATATATTTTTAATTTTATGAGTGTAAGCTTTTACTATATACTTTTATTGCTTATAAAGTAATAATATATTATCACCATTGTATTGAAATTTAATATATTATAAATTTCAAGAGTACTTATGTTTTTAATCATTAAAACTATTATAGTTAATAAAATTAACTGAAACAATAATATTTATACATTGTAAAATAAATAAATCTCATAAGCTTGTTAATAACTTGTATAGTATTAAATTACAATAATTTAAAATCTATAAACAACTTTTAAATTAAATATTTTTTGCATTAATAACTTATTATTAATTGTCTTAGTAAATGTATTCACTATCAATATTTTACAAGATAATAATTTTATAAAATACTCATTTTAAAGTACATAAAAACTTGTTAATAACTTGATTTTTTTTCAATAAATCAAATTTTTATAAAATACAGTAAATCAAATGCTTTATTAATTTATTTTTATATAAAATATATTTTAACTATCAAATTATCAAACCATTACAATAATATTAACATTTGAATATAAGTAATTGTTAACATTTTTAAACAAAAAAATTTGTTTTAACATTCTTAATCTTCCATTAAAAACTTTTGACTTTTTTCCAAATTTTCTATTAAATTTTTACTTGTGAATTCTACCTACTTTTTTATTACTTTAATAACAACTACTTTTTAAACAATAGAGTTATTAATAACTTTCCTAAATTTGTTAATAACTCATATATATAATTGATAATTATTTATTTATTATTAATCAAATATGTTGATAATAGGGTTAAATTGTATTAATAAAAAATAATTTTAAAGTTATCAACATATTAACAGGACTATTATTACTATTACTTGATATTTTATTTAATTTAAAAAAAAGATATATATAAATAATAATTAAATGTGGAAAATTTCAGGTAGCAAAATTTCTGTTTTAGTTTTTATGACGGTATATTTGTAAGAAAATAAGTAAAATTATGAAGACAGTTAATGATTTCAATTTTAATGGAAAAAAAGCATTAATTAGAGTTGATTTTAATGTTCCTCAAGATGAAAATCTTAAAGTTACTGATAATACGCGAATTGTTTCTGCTAAACCAACTATAGATAAAATATTGAAAGACGGTGGTTCTGCTATCTTAATGACTCATCTTGGCAGACCAAAAGGACAAGTTACAGATAAATTTTCATTAAAACATATTGTTGATGAAGTATCTAAAGTATTAGGTGTTTCTGTAAAATTTGTAGATGAATGTGTAGGTCCGAAAGCCGAAAAAGCAGCAGCTGATTTAAAGCCTGGTGAAGTTTTATTATTAGAAAATTTACGTTTTCACAATGAAGAAGAAAAAGGAGATGAAGAGTTTGCTAAACAATTAGCAAAACTTGGTGATATTTATGTAAATGATGCTTTCGGAACAGCCCATAGAGCACATGCTTCGACTGCGATAATAGCAAAATTTTTTCCATCCAATAAGTGTTTTGGACTTTTAATGGCAAAAGAGTTAGATGCCATTCAAAAAGTGTTAAAAACTGGTGAAAAACCTATAACTGCGATATTAGGAGGATCTAAAGTTTCTTCTAAAATAACAATTATTGAAAACATACTTCCTGTGGTTGATAATTTAATTATTGGAGGTGGAATGACTTATACATTTGTTAAAGCTCAAGGTGGTAAAATTGGAAAGTCTATATGTGAAGATGATAAACAAGATTTAGCTTTAGATATTCTAAAAAAAGCTAAGGAACAAGGAGTAAAAGTGTATCTTCCTGAAGATTCAGTAGTTGCGAATGATTTTTCTAATGATGCTGATATTCAGATAGTTGATACAAAATCTATTCCAGATGGGTGGGAAGGTCTGGATGTTGGACCTAAAACTGTTAAAACTTTTTCTGAAGTAATTAAAACTTCCAAAACCATTTTATGGAATGGTCCTTTAGGTGTGTTTGAAATGCCTAATTTTGCTAAAGGTACTAAATCTATCGGAGATGCTATTGGTGAAGCTACCAAAAATGGTGCTTTTTCTTTAGTTGGTGGTGGTGATAGCGTTGCTTTTGTAAAGCAAAATAATTATACAGATAAAGTAAGTTATGTTTCAACTGGTGGAGGTGCTATGCTTGAGTCTCTTGAGGGAAAAGAACTTCCTGGTGTTGCCGCTGTTTTAAAAGATTAATATATTTAAAATAAAAAAGGGATAATTATTTAATTATTAACTATCCCTTTTTTATTTTAAAATAATGAAAAATTTTATTAAGATTAATAATCCTGAATATTTTTTATTATTATTTTTTGGATTTATATATTATATTTTTGTATTATATGATAATATGATAATCATATAAGTTTGAATTTTAATTATCAATACTATTTATATGATTATAATTTTGGTTTTATAAAACGTGGTTTAATAGGTTCAATTTGTAGTTTATTATTTTCAAAAGTTAGTGAATCTACTTTTGTAGCAATTGCTACAATTATTTTAATCATATTATTGGTATCGTTAAAATTATAGATTCTATCAATTTTAAAAATAAATTTTATGGTTATTTTTTGGTATCTTTACTAGTTATTTGTCCTGCTCTTCTTAAAAATTTATGGTATGATTTGGGAAGATTAGATATTTTTGGAATTTTATACTGTTTATTTTTTTGTATCCACTTAAAAATTTATTTTTAAATATATTTCT